>JAKBAI010000404.1 GCA_021809185.1 Planctomycetota bacterium | reverse complement strand
ATCTTTACTAGGTTCGCGGGGATTGCGTTCCCGATTCCACAGCGCTTGGACAAATCGCCAATTTCGATCAACCGCATGCTCGCTACGTAGAGGAGGAGCAGTTAAAATATCGGTATAAAACCAGCGGGAACCTTCGCGAGCATTGCTTAGTCCAATGCGATACGCTGCCCCGGTGAAATAGGTAATCAAGCCACTGCGGAATAATCCCTGTAAATCCAGAGCCAGATCAAACGAATATTTTCGCAATTGCCGTGTAAATGCCTTGACCTTGCGATAGATCGAAATCGGATTCCCGCGAAATAGTTGGCGATCAAAAGTAATCAATTCCTGAATGGCCGAGTGCTCTTTGATCAAATTGGCATAATTCTCTTGGACGATCCAGATAATTTCTGTCTTTGGGTAGAACTCCTTCAAGGCGTTCAAAACCGGTAGGGCATGAATAATATCCCCTAGAGCACTGGGTTTGATTAATGCAATTCGTTTGGGACTTAGCTGATCTAAACGAAGTCGATTCGTTGCCATGAATAAGTACTTATTATCCTTATCTTGGTCTGCATTATCTTAGTTTTATTTTTTTAGCAGGATTCTATTGCGTGTAAATGAATTTCTGCTCTGGCAGATAATTTGTTTCGCAAATTATTTATCACGCAATAGCTACAGGAAATGAAGTAACACACTCCATTTATTTGTTATTGGCAATACAGTACAGATGAGTTTTTGTCCGTACCAATAGCGCGCCATCGATTATCGCGGGGGTACCCATACACCCCTGATCTAATTTATTCTTGGCGATCAACTCCCATTTCGGTTTCAGAACGCCGATCCGGGCCATACCTTCATCATCGATGAGATAGAGATGGTGATTATCATAGATGGGAGAAGCCCAGTATCGCCCGCCTACCCTTTCCTGTTGCAATACTTTTCCCGTTTCGGTATCGAGAATCGTCAAAACCCCATTTTCATTGACCATCACTAGCTGATCCCCAATTAAAATCGGCGAAGATCGAGAGGGAATTCCCCGATTCGATTTCCAAAGTACATGAGTTTTGGTAATATCTCCGTGCCCCCCTGTACGCACACAGACTAAACGATCTCCGCCATCACCCGTGCAGATAAATATTCGATCTTTGTATAACAAAGGGGGGGCGGTGGTGTTCATACCCCCATGGTAAACTTTCCATATCTCTTTCCCTGTATAAGGATCATAAGCAATCGTGGCTTTGGCAGCAGAGCTAATCAGTTGAGGTTTTCCTTCGATGGTCAGAACCGAAGCTGTTCCGTATCCTTTTTTCATATCCCCTACCTTCGTTTGGTAATCGATCGCTCTTTCCAGTTTCCAGACCGTTTCGCCCGTATTTTTGTTGAGCGCGACAACGAACTGGACATCGATTCCATCAAAAGGCACGATGATTAGCTGGTCAAACAGAATGGGGGACGAAGCAGGCCCGCGAAAATGATCACAGTGCAGATCGGTTCGCTGCCAAATCTCTTTGCCGGTTTGAGTATTTAAACAAATCGTACCATAAGTTCCAAAGTGAAGATAGACTCTACCCTCTTCGATAACGGGGGTAGGGGAAGCATAAGAATTGGTCGGGTGACAAAATTCAGGTTTCACTGTTTCGATTACCTTCAGATCATGGACGATTTTTCCGGTAGCAACATCTAGACAAACGGCGAACATCTCTTTCCCATTTTCGAGCGCGGTGGTCAACCAGATCTGATTTCCCCAGATAACAGGGGAAGACCAACCCTTATCATGAATGGGGGTTTTCCAGCGAATATTTTTCGATTCGCTCCATTCGATAGGCAAAGGGGCTTTGGATGAAAATATCCCCGTTCCATTAGGCCCTCGAAATTGAGACCAAAAGCTGGGTTTTTCTATCCTGCTTTTCTCTGTTCCATTTTTCTCTATCCCGGAGGAACTTGGTTCTACTTTCTTCTCCGATTTTTCTTGTGGGGCACTCTCAACAAGTATCTTAACTGTCCCCTTAGAAAGAGAATTGCTTTGTTCCGGAATAATGGTTTGTTCTGTTGGGAAAAATTTATGATCCTGCTTATTCCCGATCTCTGTATTGTTACCAAAGACGCTACCAAAGAGCCGAGAAACTATCGTCCCATGATCGAGCTGCTCGCCCCAGCAGATGAGAATTAATATTATAGCGACTATTCTAATCATCTTTTTCATTATCGACCTCTCCAATAGCTTTATTTGTTCCTCTTCTTGGCAACTATTTTTGCTAAATCGTTTGGCCTAAATTTTAGCCAAATTCTTTTCGAATTATCAGGCTATTCTTAAAAACGTTATACATATACGCAAGAATTTTGCTAGCAGTAGGAATTATTCGGGGGGTAATCTAATTAAGATTCTATCAATTTCGAAAAGAACGTCTATTCCCGGTAATAACCCAATTTGCACTTAGAAAGAATGATTCCTTTACCAGGAATGCGAAAGCGTGGAAAGTCCAGTAGCCAATATTGATTGTAATCATTCTTTATGTTGATTGTTTCATTTTGATTGTTTTCGCGGGTAATCCTTTGTCTAGTTCCTACTTTAGATCTGTATTCCTCTTGATTTTGT
>JAKBAI010000164.1 GCA_021809185.1 Planctomycetota bacterium | reverse complement strand
ACTCGGCCTCGAAATTATACAAAATGTTGTTAATTAAAGAATTTTCACCTGCCATAGCTATTAAAACCATTCGCAGGTGAAAATCATAATTGCTCAGTAAACTACCGAGCACAATTCCCGTTTGCTCAGGAAGATCCTGTGGATTGGATTATCCAATTTGAGGAAGAGTTTGGGAAATATAATGGATTACTATTGTTTGAAAATGATGGAGACGGTGCCGAAAGACCAATCGTCGAAACAACTTTTGGTTGTAAAGTATCCGTGGTCGTTATCACCTGGGCAATATCTTGATATTTGTCTAATAAATTCTCCATCTGACTCTGTTTAATCTGGCCATCGTGGTAGAAAGCCTGTAGATCACCTGAGCGATTCGTGATGATTAAACCATTTGATTGATGAACATCCAATCCTTTGGCTAGTTTTGCTCCTTGCTCGGATGTACTATCTATATATAGGTAAACATAGCTTCTTGCCATTTTTTGCATGAGATTCATATCAAGTTTTCCATCTTGAATGACCTGATCCCATCCACTTTCCCCTTTACCTACAATAACAACTAGGGGCTTCTTTTGATCAGCAGAAATCGTCCTTGCCATTTGATAATTGGTGAGCCAATTTACCTTCTGGGGAACATTCGCTGAATACAAACTAGTTGTGAGAGCGAAAACCGTCCAAAAATGCATTCAATTTCCTCCATAATTCTAGAAGCGAATCACACGAAGGGCGATTAAGCTTTGAAATTTTCAAAGCAGTTCTCTTTTGTAGAATTTACGATAGGAATGGCAATCAGAAAATTCTCTTTTTAAGGATTATTTTAGCTAAATTGTTTATTTTTACTTCGATCGAAATATAATTTGGGATAAATAGAGATTTTGTAGATATTGGAGATAATATTTAATCTATCGGATTAATTAAGATTATCTCATTTTTATATATAAAATCTCTATTTTTTTATTATTTTAGTTTAAATCTAAACCTGTAACTTATCTGTTTGAATACTCAAATGAGAATATCTTTCCTCAATTGGTTTAATAATCGTTTGAACAAATTCATCAACCTGTTCAGGAGCTCGACCAACATATCTCAAAGGTTCTAGCTGAGAATCCCAATCGACTTTTGCGAAAGTAGAATCCGATTTTAATAGCTCGATCAGTTCAGAACTATTCGCCTTCCCTTCTTTAATTTTTTTAGTTACTTGATGACTATACTTTCGAATCGATTCATGAACCGTTTGCCGGTCACCACCTGCTGAAACAGCGGTCATCATCACATCTTCGGTAATCATATATGGGAAATAGTCCCATAACGATTTCGAGATAACTGCTTCATTAACTTGTAGACCGGAAACAATATTGTTCGCTAAGCGCAAAATTGCGTCCGCGGCAAGGAAACTTTGAGGCAAATATAATCTCCTAATGGCACTATCATCCAAAGTTCTCTCGAACCACTGGGTCGCCATCGTATTTGCTGCCATTGCAGGTAGTCCAATGACAAAACGCCCTAGACTACACATTCGCTCCGAACGCATCGGATTTCGCTTATATGCCATGGCGGATGATCCGATCTGATCACTTTCAAACGGCTCATCGATTTCTTGTCGATGTGCAAGTAATCGGAGATCGGTGCCCCATTTATGCACCGATTGCCCTAATCCAGATATCGCATCCAGAATTTGAGAATCGATTTTTCTGGTATAGGTTTGCCCCGTGACCGGAATGAGATGAGAAAACCCCATTTTTTTGGCAATCAACTCATCTAATTGTTTCACTTTATCATGATCCCCATGGAAAAGGGTAAGAAAACTCGCTTGAGTCCCCGTCGTCCCTTTTACCCCGCGAAACACGAGTTGATCGCGCCGATGTTCAAGTTCTTCAAGATCTAGAACGAGATCATAACACCATAAACAGGCCCGTTTACCAACCGTTGTGAGCTGCGCCGGCTGAAAATGAGTATAGCCTAAAGTAGGGAGATTTTTCCATTTCTTCGCGAATCCGCTCAGCTCGATTATCACTTTGCCAAGCTTAGCACAGATCGCATCTAGACTCTCTTTCATGAGAATTAAATCGGTGTTATCCGTTACGTAACAGCTCGTCGCTCCTAGATGAATGATGTCTCTACTGAGTGGACAGCTATCGGCCAAGGTATGAACATGAGCCATCACATCGTGACGAAATTTCTTTTCATACTCCGCAGATTTTGCAAAATCGATATCAGATAAGTGATTCTTCAATTCTTCTAAAGCAGCTGGGGTAATCCTTGGCGTTTTACCATCTTCTCGTGTTAAACTCAACTCAAATTCAGCTTCGGCAAGAGCTAGCCAAAGTTTCCGCCAAGTTTCGTGTTTTCGCTGCGGCCCCCATCGTTTACTCATCGATTTCGATGCGTAGCGAGTGATCAAAGGGTTATCATAAAGCAAATTTTCATCGTCTATCATATGTATATCGTTAATTCCTTAGGTTCTACTTTTAGTCACTTTAATAAATATCGCCTTTGAATTTCATTTTCTGAATAATCTTCTGTAAAATTCATTAATTCAGCTCTTGTTGGTATTGTTAATTAAATTGGACCAATGTTGAATCTTTTTTCTTTCGTTTTATAGAGGTTATCTGTTTTTTTCTTTGTAATCGAACGATGAAATAGTTGTAAAGATCGAACTCGATCCTTGAGGAGAATCGGAAATGAAACGCTTATTTCATGCAGTTATTTGGGCTTTTATCCTTTGTGGAGGAATCTCGTTTACTGCTCAAAAAATTGAAGCAAAAGATCCACCCTTACCGCGTGGTTTTTATTATCCATACTACTACTTTCCTGCCAGTTACTGGCCAAGTAATAGCCCCCAATATCCAGAACCTTATGGTGCGCCATATATGAGACCGCCTGCACACATGGCATATCCACCCTTTTTGGAACCGAATTGGCGCTATGAACTTTGGACTCCGCTCCGATATTATCGGGGGAGTCATTTCTGGCTCGATCAGTTTTAAGACATCGTAGCTTAATTCAAAAAGTAGCATTCAGGATCGTATATGACAATTGTTATAATCTTCGTTACACTAGTTTATAACATTCGTATATGACTATCCTATCGTACTCCCTCCAAAACTCGACAGTGAGTTAACCCTTCTCCTGTCGAGTTTTCATTTTCTCAACACTTATCAATTCTACTAAACATTTCATTAAATATTTTTTTTACTTTTTCTTTTTATTTTTCTCAACAGGTTCATAATCCCCTTGAACAAGCGATTTTGCCTCATCGTTTAAATCATCCCCTTCAAGATCGGAAACAACAACGGTTTTACCGTTTACCTTAAATTTGAAAGAATATTTATATCCCTTTTCCTTCTCCGCTGGAAAGGATCCGATTTTTTCAAATTTCGTAACTTCGCATTTTGCTACTCCATCTTTTTCATATTTAGCGGTCGATTCCATCACACAACCATCGGAACCATTCGTCATTTCAAAGACAACTTTGTCTTTCTTAAATTCAAAAGTCAGTTCGAATTCCCCAGTTTTTTTGATAAATTTACCTTTGGGAAGCTTTTCTTCAGCTCGTAATGAAGACGAAGTAATTAGAACTAAACTAAACAAAAAAATGAACGATAGACTACAAAAACGTTTCATCGAAATCCTCTCTTTCATGACCTATTTTTTAATCACAACTTAGTTTTCACTTATCGCTTTGAGAGTTGAAATTCGCGTCTTTTAATCTGAACACTCTTTCTTGCACTAGATAAAAAACGTAAATGAACATTCTCAATATATTACATGGTACGAACCGCACTTTGATTAACCAACATGAACGTCGAAATTCATCTTTTTTTCTCAAGAAAGACAAAGGTTTCACTTAAATAGGTTCGAGCAACAAATAATTGCTTTGATTATTTCTTTAATTCGATTGGTTGTTTAATGATCGGAACCGCAGAAGGATAACTAATCTTGCGATCCGGATCATTTATTCTAAACGATAAAGTTTCTTTTTGTCCCGAATACTTATAAGAGATTCGAATTCTATTTCTCCCTTTTACTAGTGCTATCGGAATATGATTTCCGTCAGGAGCTGAGGCTTCCGCTTTAGCGTTAAGATTTACTGGCTTTGCTTGATTTAATTGAAAAGTTGCATTGTCGTTGATCTGGTAAAAAAAAGTAGATTGTAAAGGGTTTGAAACTTCCAAATCAATGTGAATTTCGCCCTCTATTTTCTTTGTAGCAGGAGGGAGAGTTATTAAACCGTTTAAAGTAGTTTGGAGCGGGATCTTAAGATCTGAGCCGCCTTTCGGAATCCACATCGCTTCATAGATCATCGGCTTCGCAACGAGATAAGCAATCAAATCGCCAAATTGTTGGGCATTCATTTGTTGCCCAAACCCCTCTGGCATTAACGATTTTTCTTGGACTCGCAATGTTTCAATATCGTTTCTATTGATTCGCTTTTCGATAGCGTTCTCCGTTTTTAGAGTTATCGAGTCTTTATCTTCCGAAAGTAAAATTCCGATTTCGGTTTTCCCATCGAGGAGTTGAACCGTCCGTAAGAAATAGGGAGCACCAATAACGCGATTCGGATCAAGAACATTCACTAATATATATTCAATATCTCTCCCTGCGCCTTCGAGATTAGGACCAACTTCATGCCCTCGACCATCGAAGCGGTGGCATTTCGCACAATGTTGCTCGAAAAGCATTTTACCACGCTGCCAAGAGACTCTCGAATTGCTCAATCGTCCCCTCATTTCATCGATCGTCTTCTGAAGTTCTGCCGGTGTTTTTTGCAGTTTACCCCAAACTTTTTCGATCCGAGAATTAAGATCTGAATCCCCCAACGTCTGCATTCGTAAAATCGAATTATCCCCCAGATCTTGCCGAGTTAGTTTTTTTGTTTCGATGCTTTGTAATAAAGCAAAAGCCCATTTTTTACGCTCGGAAAGGAGCAAAACGATTTCTTGTCGAACCAGAGGGGCATACTGCGACCAGTTTTGGAGTAAATCCCTTCCTAGATTGGCATCATCATAGCCTTCGAGGGCGCGAACCGCTTCGATTTGCAATTCGGCATCCTTTTCATTGCGGACAATATCCCGAAGCACAGCAAGCCCTTCCCGTGGTCGCCCAATACCAACTAAACGAATGGCATTCTTTCGATCGAGAGTAGAGGCTTGATGATTGTCAAGAATCTTCAATTGAGTTTTCATGACTTCTGCATCTTGAAATAGTATTCCCAGATCGGTAACCGATCTTTCAATCTCTGTATCCTTCAATCGATTCAATTTAGCTCGGACGATAGTCCATTCCGAGTTTATTTTCAATTTGCGATTGCCCAGCCCTTGCCGAAATCCGATCAGCGCTTCTTTAATCATCGTTACATTCTTAGCCGAGAGCATGAATTGAAAAATCAAATGGATATTTTTATCCCCCTCTTGCGCTAATCGTCGTATTATATTTCCTGTCAATCTTCTCAGGATGAGATCATTGTTTGCCCCCTGCTCCAGCAACCAAGTTAGTTCTTCTTGCGGGCGCTCGGAAAGATTTTTTTCGATGACTCTCCAGATCGATTGAGCGATTACCGGATCAACACCTAGATTCTTTTTTTCGGCGATCAGATGAGTCATTTGAACTCCTAATTGCTTATCATTCCAAGAAATAGGTAGATTGCTTAATTCTCGCAAAACAATCAATGAACTCTCTTCTTTAGCTAATTGAATCAATTGATTGATCATCTCTCCACTTAGATTGCGTTTTGAACCGATAAGCTGAACGAGCATGGCACGAATAGTCGGTCCTGACTGAATACTATCACGAATCATTTTCAATTGTGTCTTTTCTGCTAGCTCATGAAAAGGGGTTATTTGGTTCTGAGTGAGTAAGGAATTCAAAGAATCGAGAGGATACGATGCTGGAACAGCTTCAGGTTTTATCTTGTCCGAATCGAGCAATTTAGCTTGCATTCTTTCTTTCAATAATCGTTGCCCGGTTCTCGTTGCCCAAGGATGCGGATTTTGCTTGATCAGCTCGGCAAGTTGTTGATCAGAATATCGGCCTAAATCGGGGCTTTTTCTCAATTTCAGAGATTTTGGCTGTATTCGATAAACGCGGCCACGTTCATAATCCCAACTATTCGCCTGGGCTTGGTGGCAAGGATTCTTATCATGCCAATCGATACAATAAATCTCGCCATTCGGCCCCCAGCGCAGATTGATCGGCCTAAAATTCTTATCACCGGAGACAAGAAAATCGTCTTCTCTTTTTGCGATATAAGTAGAGCCGTTGACCACAAGTCGATTTTGCTTAATGGAACAACCATGAATACTGCCAAATATTACTCGATCTTTTAGTGTTGCAGGAAAATGCGGAGCATCGAGAGCAATTAAACCTGCGTGAGCCCAACCGCTTTCCTTGTGAAAAGTGTGGTCGCAAATCTCATTGAGATACTGGTAAATATATCGATTCTGACTCTGCCCTGCCTGGCGTTTATAGACTCCGTTCGGAGTGATATGAAATAGATGGGGGATTACACAACAACAGAGAATCCATTGGCCATCCTGATTGCGATAATCCATCCCCCAAGGATTACTAGTCCCTTCAGCAAAAAGCTCAAATTTTTTATGCGGATAATCATAGCGCCAGATTCCCGCATCTAAACGGGTTGCTGGCCCATCCCCCTGAGCACCTTTTACCTCAGAATGTGTGAATATACCGTGTAACCCGTACAACCAACCATCAGGCCCCCACTGAAATGTATTCAACGTTTCATGAGTATCTTGGCTGCCGAATCCCTCCAAAAGGATCTTAAACTCATCTGCCTTGCCATCGCCATCGGTATCACGCAAAAACCATAAATAAGGGGGTGCTCCCAAGAAAACTCCTCCATAGCCAACTTCGATTCCACTTGCTAGATCAAATGGTTTTGGAAAATCTTTCCCCTCGGCAAAAATCGTTACTTTATCGCAAATGCCATCCCCATCGGTATCCTCGAGAATTTTTATTCGATCTCGCGGCATCTTTCCTTTCGCAGTTCGCTTTGGATATTCAAAACACTCGACAACCCAAACTCGGCCCTTTTCATCAACCGTCATGGCGATTGGATTCACTACCTGAGGCTCCGATGCAAATGCCTGAACTTCAAATCCTGGCATGACTTTCATGCGCTTGAGAGAATCCTCCACCTTTAAATAGGGTTGTCCGGATGATTTCTGATTATCAAAACCGTACTCGCGCTGTCCCCAAATTTGATTGACGTTGAAAACGCTGATGATTCCCGATAAACACAATAAAATTAGCACTCGATTCATGGAGAGGTCTCTGTAAATAAAACTCGAAACAATTCATTAAGAGTGTTATATGAAATTGATAATAGATAAATCTATTTGATTTTTACTCATAATTTTAATGAGTTAAGAATTGGTAGTTGGTTAATGGAAATTAAAATGGAGATTAAAAAGTAACTAATTAATATGAGAGGATTGAAAAGTGTAGTTTAGAGTAAATAAAAAAAGACCATGCTCAGGAACCACTCCTGAACATGGCCTAACTCTTGGGGAAGAGTTGGTGCCAAATTTAGATAGTAGAAAAAATTCATATTTCTTGATTAAGAACTTTAAAAAAGAACCAAACAAAAAAATAAATCGATCTACCCGAATATTATGTAAAAGAAGTATCTTTCACACACTTTGTAGACGTATGAATCGGTCTAAACTTGCGCCAACTTCTCAAAATTTTTTTCTTTCTTGTATTATCGACTTTATTACTAACCCTTCTTCATAAAATCTCTTAAAATGAATAAAAATAGAATAATTGTAAGCGCAAATACTGAGCAAATTGTTTATTTTATAATCAAAATATATGTAAAGTTTAATTTTTATTTTAAAAAATAATCTGATTGAAATATACATTCAAAAAAACTTGGGAAATAGAATCATTAATATAAATTGCATTTCAAAACAACTAATAGAATTATTTGCTTACATGAATAACTATGTAGTATGCAAGCGTGAACGAAATTGATCCCAGTAGACAGGCTAACCAAACGATAAATGCGACCCGATCTCCCCAACCTACTGGTCGCTCGCAAGCGGAGAATTCAATAAAAGGCATTTTATACGAGTTAAAGTCATTATCTGTTCCAGTATTTTCATGATCAGAACGTAATTCCGAACTTTTTGTCGAGGTTGATTGATTGAGCATATTGTTCATCTCTTCTCCAATGGTAATCGCAATCTTTTATCTGTAGATTCTACTTTCTATCGGATATAAACGTTGGAAGAAATAATAATTGTTAATCTTCAGATAATTTTAAAGAATCATTCACTGTAAATTAATTAAAAGAATTAATTTGATGTAAAATTACTAGAAACATAATTATATATCTTGACATTCCTATATTTTGAACTAAATGATTATTAGCCTTTTGATTTAATTAAAGGAGAACTCTCATGTCAAGTAAGAATTGGATAGGTTCAGAATTTTTTGAAATGGAGAATCGCCTCGTACCAAGCGTAACTGCTCCTCCATCCCTTTCATCTGATTTGCAACAGCTCAATACCGATCTCGTTAAAACGTTTCAAGATCTTGCAGTATTGAATTCAGCAAATCCCTCGATGAACTCCATCATCATTCAAAACGATATTACATCAGTTTTGAACGATATTTCTAAACTCGCTTATGATACCCCGTTATCAACTGGTTCTACGCCTCAAGTAGTTCAGTATGAAATTGGAGTTTTTGAAGCTACTCTAGGAACCGTCGAGCTGAACTTCTCCAAAGAAATTGAAACAAATCATTCAGAATTAACAGGAAGTTTAACAAATCTTGGAATCTTTTTATCTGGTCAAGGATCGATATTAGCACTGGGTTCGGCTCAAACCTTTGGGATGAATTTAACGAATGCAACGAATAATTATCTTAGCTCTTTATTTAGCCAAGATCTAAACGATGATTCGAACTTTACACCAGATTTCCAAAATGCAGTGAAAAGCGTTGATACGATTGAGACTTCGGATTCATCAAGCTCAACCGGCTCAGGAAGTACGACAAAGGGTACGACTTCAACAGATGGATAAAATTAGTTAAACAGTGATTGGTAATCCAATCGCTTTTTGATGTAAGTTTCTTCTCAATTCAGGGAGAAATTCATTTCAGCAATGATGATATTTTTTCTCCCTGATCTTGTATTTCGGAATAAAATGATCTCACTTGTGACCCTTGATCTAAATAGCACATCACGTGGATCAGATTCGCACAGAAATGGGTGAAACTAGTTCCACTTCCTTATTTAAGTGGCCATTCAAAAGAACTTGATGTTAAAGATGAATCATAATGAAATAAATCAATGTAAAACTCACACTCAGCAGAATCCCAACCATTAAAAAAATATAGGTGAGCCGATCACCAAAAATAATTGGCCAATCGCTCGCAGAGTATTCGATTAGTTGTCTTTCAGGTTTTTCTGGTAATTTTTCTGTTTCAGTTTCGCATTCTGTTTGATCTATTTTTTCGCCAAGAAAATGATTAGGAGATTGCAAAATTGATGAAATCATAATTTTCACCCTTAATTATATTGTAATACGGTTCCAACCTATCTGTTGATGTTTCCAGCTCAAGAAATTTCAACCAATGATTTTGTTGGGTAATCTCGAATATTGGAAAAAAATTTTGTGCATAGAAACAATCGATAAATTACTCTGAGTGAATAATTAGCGAATAGAGTGCCAAATTAGGATTTAGGAAAACCAAAAAGTTTGGAACAAACTAAGGAAATGAAGTGGCAAACCATTTTTTGAAATCGGATCAACAAATATTAATAAAATCGATTTCATTAAGAATGGGCGAATAATCCTTATAAAAACCAGATCGATTCCAAATCAATCTTTTCGAGGTTTCACACGGATAGCTAAGTGAATCTCTGCAAGCTCTTTGCCAGACTTATCAAATACCAGTTTACAATTATAACCATTTGCAAAGCATTGATCTTTTATCCCCTCCGTCCGTTTTCCACCTCTTGGCCCGTAAAAAACAACCTCTTTCTTAATTGTTAGATTCATAGTTTTTCCGCTTTGTAAGCGAACAACAGCAGTTTTTTTAGTCGTATCTACTTTTTCAATTTTCGCCAGCGTTCCCTTAACTTTTGGCCAAACATCGAAAATATTAATCCCTTTTTCTGACTTACCCGAATCTTGTTTTTTTTGAGCGTAAGAAATTGAGGAATCAGAAATACACCAAAGAGTTACTAATAGAGAGCTAGCAACAACCATCCGACCGAAAAATCGATTCATCTTTGTCCCTTTTCATAATTAATTCTATTCGACTTCAACATCTATAGATTTGCTAGATCAAAATAATTGAATGTCAATTGGTTTCAGATTATTTTCACAAAAGCACTGAAATTATTAATTAATTTCTTTTAATTATGACGAATAGTTCAAATCGTAGTTTAAAACAGATCCTTTTCTTAAACAGAGGATTTTTAAGTTGACAATTGGTTCGAACAGTTGGTATACTCAAATAGGTAATTTAGGAAACTAGAGTCAATAAAAGTATATCTTTAAAGGTCGCCTTACATTCAAATCATCTTTTACCATTTGACTAGAGTTAATTTCCTAAAGTTAATTTCCTAAAGTTAATTTTTATAGTTAAAATTCCGGTTAAGCCTTTGGTTGATAGAGGGATAATCCTTTGCAAGAAAGGATTAAGTTATTTTTGAATAAGATTGGATAAAAGCTGTTTGTAGAATATATTCAAATTAATTTTTAGTTGTTAAGTCGAAAGTGTTTCTTCAAAAAATCAAGAAACTACGAAACTTTGAATTCGAGAAAATCGGACAAAAAGAATGCAATCTCCAACTGGGAATCTGAGCAACGAAAAAGCTTTAGATGAAGATTCTTCCAAAGCATTTTCCTCCAAAGCATTTTCCTCTAAAGTCGATTCTAGTAATTTGAAGGAATTCGCTCAAGGGAAAATTGAGCCTAATCATTCTGTTGAAGTGAATGAGATCCCAAGTGTAGAAGTCAATTCCAAAATTAATCCAATCGTTTCTAATTCAGATTACCCTTCTGAAAAAAATCAAAATTCAAACCAAGATTGTGCAACGAGCTCATGGGTTAGTTCAGAGAATCTTGACCTACAGAACCATCAACTTTCCGAAAAGAAACAATCAGAATTAGCCAATAATAAATCGAAGGAGGGAATAGAAGAAGCTAATAAAATCGAGAAAGGAAATCGAGATTCTAGTAAAAAGATAATCTCTATGAAAAAACCATCTGATGAAGGAATCCAAGGAGGCAGTTCCATCAACAAATCAGAATCGGCAAATTCTAATCATGTTAATTCCAATCCTGCAAATTCCAACTTAATAGAAGAACCGCCAACAATCATATCGCTTACGCGACCTAGATCGTCCCCCGATGCGAAATTGGTCGAACGGTATATTGGTAAGCAATTAGGGCATTTTCAGACGATTGAACCAGTTGGCGTGGGTGGCATGGCAGCGGTTATTCGAGCACAAGATTTAGAGCTTGCACGAATAGTTGCTCTTAAAATATTACCACCGGAAATGGCAGTTGATCCAGAAAATGTAAAGAGATTTAGACAGGAAGCTCGTGCGGCAGCGAAGCTTGATCACGAAAATATTGCTAGAGTATATTATTGTGGAGAAGATCAAGGGATCCATTTTATCGCATTCGAGTTTGTTGCAGGAGAAACTTTACGTGCTATCACCGATCATCAAGGGGGTAAGCTCGAAATTGATAAAGCGATTTCTTATTTGTTGCAAGTAACCGCAGGGTTGATTCACGCACAATCACGGCAAGTTGTACATCGTGATATTAAACCTTCCAATATAATTATTACACCTGAAGGCAAAGCTAAAATAGTCGATATGGGATTAGCACGCAATCTCGATCCTCATAATGCCAATGGTGGGGTCACGCACTCCGGCGTAACTTTGGGAACTTTCGATTATATTTCTCCGGAACAGGCCATCGACCCGCGCATCGCAGATTGTCGCAGTGATATCTATTCCTTGGGGTGTACTTTTTATCATGTACTATCGGGTCAAGCTCCTGTCCCGGAAGGGACTGCGGCCAAAAAACTCTCGGCTCATCAGCACCTTCTCCCCATCGATCCAAGATTATTGAACCCAGCCATTCCCGATGATTTGACCAAGATTTTGGCGCGTATGATGGCGAAAAATCCCGATTATCGCTATCAGAGTCCCCAGGAATTATATGCAGAGTTGATGATTCTAGCTCAAAATCGCGGCATTGAAGGAATCAGTACTCTCAACCCCGCTTTCAATTCTTCTATTTTGCAAAAGAAAAAAGATTCGCGGGGTTCTCTCTTGAATCCTGGGTTTTCCTCCGCAGAAAGACAACTACCCGCTTACTATCTTTTTCCATTGGCAATTCTGCTCATGTTCGGTTTTTTATATTTTAGTGGTTTTTTTTCAAAAAAGTCTCCGCTCTCTGACAATAATTCTCCTTGGCCTGAAATTAAATCATTGGTTTCGAATTCAAACGAAAATCTAAAAAAACTCCCTGTGGATCCATCGACCACAGCCAAGTTTGACAACATGACCAAACGGGTAAGCCGAGATGCACACACGGTTGATGAATTCGTTCAACTTTTAAAGATCCCTAACGTTCAAATTAACCTCGATGAAGATGGAATCTATGACTTTACCCAAGCAAATTCGATGGATGGGAATTCCTCTGCTCTCACCTTTCAAGGAACCGATCTAATTATCACGAGTAAAAATCTAAACCGGCCTGCCAAAGTGATTCTAAACTCTTCCTTGATAAGCGAATTGAACCAGCAAGGCTCTTTGCAAATCGGCTGGGTCAAACCAGAAGAATTAAAACAAGTCGAGGACATAAAGAA
>JAKBAI010000403.1 GCA_021809185.1 Planctomycetota bacterium | reverse complement strand
GGTGGTCAGAAAATAGTTCCAAAGGTAAATTAATCGCCAAGAACACAAACAATTTAGAACATTGCTTGCAAGAGTTGATGAACAAATACGTTCAGGAAGATAGGGATTATTTTCTAGCGATTCGCAAATCGAAATCGATTCAAGAGAAAACTCAAGCAGAACAGAAGAAACCAAATAACCATTATTATCTCGCTCAAATCGATCATTATCTTGACGATTACCCACATCATGAACTTGCGATTGAGATGGTAAAAACCGCAATGTGGTTAAGCGAATTAAAAGAAAAAAAGTATTTTAATTATCTTCTCAAATACGAGATTAAAAACCCTCGAATTATTCTCATTTGCGATTATCTTGCTAATCACTATGTGAGCAATAACTGTTGCAAAGATTGCATCGCCTTATTAGAAGAGATCCGTAAACAGAATCAATCGACTCACATTCAAGGAGTCGCAACCTTCGCCTTAGCCAACCAATATATTCACGTGGCTCGCAAGATCCATAAAGAAATCGAATCCGACCCCAAAACCATTGCTCCCCTTTCACAAATAGAGGTTACTTATCGGGAAAATGCCGTAAAACACTATGAAGAAATTTTATCCCTCTATGGAAATGTGGAATTTGAGCATAAAACCTCTTTGAAGCAGCTCGTGGTTCCTGCACTTTTCGAACTTCGATTTCTGGGACTTGGCAAACCGTTACCAAATTCAACTGGTAAAACCTTGGATGGATCTAGCGATGAATTCAAAAAATATCAAGGAAAAGTTCTCGTTATCCATTTTTGGGCGACTTGGTGTCCGCCCAGTCGAAAACTTCTTTTTTATCTTGATTCGATCACTAAAAAATTTCCGAAAGATCAGATCCAAATGATCCATATCAATTTGGATGAAGAGGCAGATATTGCAAAGAAATTTCTTAAAAACAATCCAATTTCTGGAATCCATTGGTGGGACGAAGCAGATAGCGGTTTACAACATAAATGGAATATCCGCCAAATTCCTGCTCTTTTTATCATTGATAACCAAGGGATAATTCGAGCAAAAAATGTGAAATCAACAGAGATTTACCCTCTGCTCGAAAAATACATAAATTCTCCGGATAAAAGCAGATAATCGGGGGGTTCGGAATTGTTCTCCCCTGTTTTTAATCGAAAAGAATAAATTTTCTACGAATCCGTCCAATAGTGAATTGTGTGTTCGTTGTGGAGTTGATCAATAATAGTATTTCTTTGTAAAATTAAAGTGAACCACAAAGATTTTTTTCTTCCGAATAATCAAATTTTAATTGATTTTTGTTAGAAATTGAACTGTCATACGTATCAATCTTACAACAATATTTCTTAGTAAAATAGAAGGGGCAAAAAATGCGTTTGTTTGCGTTAGGTTTGTTTATCTTAGGAACTTTAGGGCTTTCCGCCGATTCAAGAGCTGGAGATGACAAAAAATCTGGGGAAAAAAATGGGGGAGTCGAGGTAAAAAAACCTTCGGAAGACTTCAAAACAATTCAATTAGAATTTGAAAAAGCTTACGATCAATACATACAAGCAATGAGGTCAGCTCAAACACCAGAAGCCCAAAAAGCAGCGATGGCCAAGCGACCAAATGTCTCTGAATATTTAAAACGTCTTGATAAACTCATGGAAAATAATCCAAAAGATATTACTCCAGATGAAATTATTTTTGGTATTCGGCTCAGCGGTGGTAATGCCAAATATATATCCAAACTTGAATCGTTCGCTAACAGCTCAAAAATCTCTTCCATTATGCCCATGCTTGCACAGGGAGCCCCTCCGCAATTCAAACGCTTCCTTGAAAAAGTCCTTGCCGAAAATCCTGATAAATCGAATCAAGGTATTGCTTGTTTCGCCCTTTCAGGTCTAGCTGGAGAGGACAGTGAAAAGGCCGAAAAATACTTGACCCGTATTGAAAAAGAATATGCAGATGTGAAAATTCGAACGACAACTCTTGGTCAGTTGGCAAAACCAGCTCTTTTTGAAATCAAACATCTGGGAATTGGCAAAACCGCTCCCGATGTCGTTGGTGATAATCTTGATGGGAAAGAAGAAAAACTCTCTGATTATCGTGGCAAAGTCGTTGTTTTAGATATATGGGCTACCTGGTGCGGACCATGTAGAGCGATGATTCCTCACGAACGTGACATGGTCGAAAAGCTGAAAAGCAAACCTTTTGCTCTCATCAGTGTTAGTGGCGACAATACCAAAGATGCTTTGACCTCTTTCCTTGAAAAAGAAAAAATGCCGTGGAAACACTGGTGGAATAAACGAGATAAAGGGATCTTGAAAGATTGGAATATCAAATTCTTCCCAACTATTTATGTGATTGATGCTAAAGGCGTTATTCGCTACAAAAATATTCGTGGTGAAGAATTAGAGAAAGCAGTCGAAAAATTACTTACTGAAACATCGAAATAAGTTTTCAACTAAAATACTAAAATGATTTTACTTCGGTCGGTTGTAAGATATTACTCTTGCAACCGACTTTTTTTTCAGTAGGCAGTAGGCAGATGGCAGTAGGCAGTAGGCAGAGAAAAGACAGTAGGCAGATGGCAGTAGGCAGTAGGCAGTACGCGGGGAA
>JAKBAI010000163.1 GCA_021809185.1 Planctomycetota bacterium | reverse complement strand
TTGAAATATGGAGAACCTGGAACCAAATTCGCTAAAAAGTTAATCGGCATTGATAATCTCGAAATCCTGGATTCGATCTATCAAGGAATCGAAGCAGATTTGCCTCTCCCCGAACTGAAAAAATTGCTGAAGCCAAAACCTCCGTCAAATAATCAACCACTTGCGAAAGCATTATAACTCATTAGCGAAGCCATTCTCAATAATCGATGATCGACGCCCCAAGAAAATGCTTGGTCAACTTATCGGCAAGCGGGAATTTGTTAATTCGTCATCGAACAGAATCTCCCCAATTGGGAGATGTAAGAGAAGAATAAAGAATCAAGGGGTCGAATCTCTTCATCACTTTGCCTTTACCATTTTCAAACTAAGCTATTTTATTCCCTGGTAATCAGTAATTATTTTATCGAATCCGCTCTGTTTTCTCTATTTTATCTTTTCCCACATACCCTTATTTCAAGTAAAACTCTTACTTTTAAGTTTCTGTTTTTGATTAAACCGTTTTTCTCATTGATGCTTTTCAGAAGAGGATAATCGAAAAGAAACAAATTGATATTTCCAGAAAAAAAACTCTTGTCTTGGAGACAATTTTCGCTATGTTAATAAATCCTGGTAAGAATGATAAAAAATAACCCAAATGATTGAATATAAGTAGTCCAAGATTAGTAATTTAAGATAAGTAGTCCAAGATTAAAGGAGCGTTAGAATATGGGAGCAAGACGAGGAAAAGGCCGTCGAAAAGTTGGCAGAAAAAAAAGACGTATGCGTCAGCGAATTCGTCACCGCAAATAATTTTTCAATAATTCGGATTGTTTTTTTGGGAAAAATTTACCCACTCTAATGGGATCGATGGAACAGCTTAGCACAAGTATTCTCTGTAATAAATCAGTACAAGAAACTATAAAAGAACTTCCATCGATAATCTAATCGATAGTCTAAAAATAGCCCTCATCAATTAATTACCTTCTCGATAGTTTCCTCGATAACTTTGATAGTTTCCTCGATAACATTCCTTTCTCTCACAAATTACACTCAAAACAATTAATCCCCAAATTTGATGATCTGTTATTTGATGATCCTTGCTGGGACGATCATTTTCAGCATCAAAAGAAATTTGAGCGAACCCAAGTATTTGAGAGTGATTCTAGTTGAAAGTTTTCCGATTTATAATTGATCAGGCGAAGCAAAACATCTACCCCAATATAATCGTTTCATTTTACGCATCAAAATCAATTTAATTTCTATTCTGAATAAATTATCAGTATTTTCTTAATGGAATCTCGTGTCTCAGTAATCGGCGAATTCAAAAGACATTTTTAGATCCAATTAAAACAGAACAACATACTTTGATCTTTCGACCAATTTCATTCCATACAAAAAAGGAATCTTTATCTCGCTTCCGAACGATTTCGCAAAAGCTCAGCAAGGTAACTACATCGTTCGACCGCCATCGATCACCACGACTTGGCCAGTCATGAGGGAAGCTTGGGTAGCCAAAAAGATAACGACCTCTGCGATATCTTCTGGATAAGCTGCACGTTGGAGAGGGGTATGGGCGAGAGATTTCTGAACCATTTCTTCGCGTCCCTCCAACCAGCGTGTTAAAATAGGCCCAGGGGCAACGGCATTGACACGCACGTTAGGCGCCAGAGAGCGGGCCAATGATTGTGTCATACAATTAACTGCTGCCTTACTAGCTGCATAGGGGATAGAACTGCCATGCCCCTGTAACCCGGCAACCGAAGAAATATTCACAACGTTTCCCTTACGTTCTTTCAACCACGGCAGCGCAGCTCGGATGCAGTAGAACGTCCCTTTCAGATTGACTTGAAAAATATCATCCCAAACTTGATCGGTGAGACCATCCAGATTCTGATGATCGACAAAATAGGTCATCGCTGCGTTATTCACTAGAACGTCCAGACCACCAAACTTTGTGGTAATCTCCTCGATCATCTTGCGAACTTCTGTTTCCTTGCCTACATTACAACGCAATAATAAACAGGGAACTCCAAGCGACTCTATCTCTTTAGCAGTTTCTTTTGCTTCTGCTTCTGAACGCGAATAATTTACACCGACCGCATATCCTAATCGTGCAAAAGAGAGAGCACAAGCTTTACCCACACCAGTAGCCGAACCGGTTACCAATGCCACTTTCTGATCCATTTTCATTAAGATTCCTTATAAAAATAGGCTATTATTCCCGCAAAATCGTTTAATTCCATCCCGGAGTTTGGCAATAGATCGATCAGCAAAACTCCGGGTATTTTTGCCAATGCTTATTTACTCTCGCCAAGCCAATCGCGGGGCTTTAGAAAATAACTAGTGAGCCGTTCTTCTGGAGACCCTGGCACTGGCTGCCAATTATAAACATAACGAACAGTTGGGGGCAAAGACATCAGAATCGATTCGATGCGACCAGCTGTCTTCAAACCAAAGATAGTTCCCCGATCGTAAATCAAATTAAATTCGACATAGCGACCACGGCGATATTCTTGAAACTTTCGCTGGTCGCTCGAGAACGGTAACTCTTTGCGTTTCTCGACAATCGGTAAATAAGCAGAGAGGAAATGATTACCACAATCCTTGACGAAGGCGAGCAACGAAGCAAAATCACCGCGCAAATAATCAAAAAAGATGCCACCGACTCCGCGTGCCTCCTGACGATGAGGGAGATAGAAATAGTCATCGCAATCTTTTTTGAGTTTATGATAATCGATAAGATGGGAATGACGCCCACAAACATCTTTCCAAGTTCGATGAAAATGGACAATATCTTCTTCAAATGGATAATAGGGGGTTAGATCGGCCCCTCCTCCAAACCAACCATCTTGCCCTTTTGCCAAGAATCGAAAATTGGCATGAACCGTCGGTACAAAAGGGTTCCGAGGATGCAGCACCAAGGAAATTCCGGTTGCCGTAAATCGCCGACCTTCTCCTGGGAGTTGACGAGCGAATTCTTCAGACAATTCCCCATGCACCAGAGAAAAATTAACTCCCCCTTTTTCGAAAACATTCCCTTCTTCAATAACTCGCGACCGACCACCCCCGCCCCCAGGTCGTTGCCACGAATCTTCTCGAAATCGTGCCATTCCATCACTCGCCTCTAATCCAGCACAAATCGTATCCTGAAGCTGTAAGAAATAATTGGTACATTCTTCTATTTTTTGAGATTCTATCATCTCTTCCAAGATAACTTCCTCCGCCAGTATTGACAATTTATGTTCTCAGAAATCCATTGCAGTTCACAGAAAAAAATTCGATCGAAAAAATTCGATCGCCCCTTTTCTTTCTACGAATTATTCTATGAAATTTATACCTCGATAACGATTTTGCTTTCGATCTAGCTAAAAAATAATTTGTAAAATCTTTCTTCATTGGATGAGATCAAAGCTAGATTTCTTCTTCTCAACTCATTTTTCAACCCATTTTCCCTCTTATATTATTCTTATATTTTTCCTTATTCGCATCTTGTCAACATTCGCTTACTTCTTTGCCATCATGATCGCCTTAGAACTATCCCAGAGTTTAAGCGAATAGTCTAAACCTCCAGATACCAAAAGTTATCGGGACGAAATGCGACAGAAAAGCTCCAACTCGTATACCCTATCAGAGTTAGCCAATTCTATTTTGCCTTGCAGATCCCACCGTTTGGTTATTTTATCACCACTCCCAGAAGCCAACAGCTTGCCATTGGAAATAAACGTTACCACATACACCAAGCCCTGATGTTCTTCCAGATTCGCAAGATCTTTTCCTGAACTATTAGAATCCCTATCCCCAAGAGATAAACCAGTATCCGTATCAATAATCGTATCATCGGATCCCTTTTCTTTTTGAGGCATTGTCTTTACAAAATCGCTCATTGGAGATCCTTGTCTCCGGTTTATTCTATTTTTTGTATTTTGTTTAGTGCATTCGAATTATAATTTTCATATATTTTTCTATGCTGCTGTTCTCTGCACTCTTGGCTATACCGTATACGGAATAATTGTTAAAGAATGAAACTAAAAGATTGTCCCATCTAATCCAAACGAGAGGTGCTCGATTTTTTCATCCAAAGGAGTTAAGATCTAATTTACTTATGATGGGACATTCTCTCAGATAAGATTACACCCCATGCTTACTAAAAATCGCATTCCCGAAATAGAGAACAATTCGAAAAGTTCAGAACAGAATAGTTTCAAGTCATGAAAATAGAAATGGCAATAAAGATTAAAGGAGAAACAAAATGGAACCTGAAAAATCCCCCGATCGGCGCACCGTTTTGGGAACAGGCGGGGTCGTTTTAGGAGTGACCGCTGGAATGGCAACGGGAATGTCACTCCTTGCAGAAACGCAAGGACCACAAACGAACGATGTTGCTGATAAAACGACGAAACTAAAAATTCGGTCTCTTCATGCAACGGTAGTTGGGCCAAAGACTTTTATCAAAATCGAGACCAATACCGAAGTTTTTGGATGGGGTGAGGTAACCGGTAGCGAACCGATGGTAGCTAAAACTTTAGCGGAGTCGTTATTCGAGTTATTGGAAGGGGAGAACCCGACACGGATCGAACATCTATGGCAAAAGCTTTATCGTTCGCATCGAGATATGCGTGGAGGTCCGATCATCGTCCATGTAATTTCTGCAATCGATATGGCATTGTGGGACATTGCCGGGAAATGCTGGGGGGTACCCATTTATCGATTACTTGGAGGCCCCGTTCGAGAAAAAATTCGGCTATACCCAACGGCAAAAGCAACAAAGACAGGTACGGGGGGACCATGGCCATTTTCAGGGAATCCGAATGAGGTCGATCAGCTAGTGAAGTTGGTTGCCGATGCCCGCAAACGGGTAGGTCCGGAAGGGACAGTGATGTTTGATGCCCACTGCTCTATTCCGCCGCCGTTGCTCTTGCAATTTGCAGCAAAAATCGAACCGTATGATATTCTATTTTTAGAAGAACCAGCGGTTCCCGGAAATATAGAAGTTTTTCGCCGCCTGAAGGAACAAATTCGTATTCCAATTGCGACAGGTGAAAGAGATCGCACGATCTGGGAGGTTCTGCCTTATTTGCAACACCGGTGCATCGATATTTTGCAACCCGATGTTGGACACACCGGGGGCATTAGCTCGATGAAGAAAATCGCTGCGTTATGCGAAGCCTTTTATACTCCCATCGCGCCGCATAATACTCTTTCGGAATTGGGGGTTTCAGCGAGCTTTCATGTAACCGCTTCTGTCCCTCTATTTTTGATTCACGAAGCCTATCTGGATGGTCATATCATGCCCAAAGGGGTGGTACGGCCAACTTTCACGATTGATACCGAAGGAAATGCCCATCTTTCCAATGCGCCGGGACTGGGCGTCGAGATCGATGAAAAAATGATGGCTAAAGTCGCCGCCGACCCGAAACGAAAATTCAAATGGCCTGTACCTTTGTATGCAGATGGGAGCGTTCGCGATTATTGATTCGATCAGAAAAAAATCGATCTTTCCATAGTTCAACAATTACACAATCGCTCCGCGTCTACCCTATCTTATTCCCAGAAAATCTCTCTGAAAAAATAGCTAACTCGCCCTCCCTACTTATTCATTCCCCTTCCCTTAATTATTCCCTTGACTGAAGAAAATCGGTCGATTTGATATTGCATTCAACGTCGATTTGGTATTAAATCAAATTAAATTTTTATGATCGTTAAGATTTGAAAAATTCAATCACAGAGTTCGACCAAAAGGAAAATAATTGTACTGATTGGGGAATTTCTCCCACATAAACAAGATTAAAATGAATTTTGGATCAGATGGTCATACAAAAAGGAAAGATTATGAGAATAAATTTAGTTCAAACCTTTCAAATGATTGCTTTAGGAATAGCATTTCTTGGGCTGGGAAATCGCTTAGTCGCGCAAATCGAAGTTGCTACACTAAAAGGTCATAGTTCCTGGGTAAATTCGATCGCATTTAGCCCAGATGGGAAGTTCCTGGCCTCAGGAAGTGAAGACAAAACGGTTAAACTCTGGGATCTGACAACAAAAAAGGTGATCGCAACTTTTGAGGGGCATAAGAATTCTGTCAAATCGGTAGTGTTCAGTCCCAATGGCAAGCTGATCGCCTCGGTCAGTACCGATCAAACGATCAAACTTTGGGATCTAACTACCAAAAAAGAACTTGAAACGATAACGATATTTACTGATCCTGTGGTTGCGGTCGCTTTCAGTCATGATGGGAATTGGTTGGCCTCATCGAGTGTGAATAGTCTGATCAAGATCTGGGACTTGAGATCCAAAAAAGTAGCAACAGTCCTCAAAGGGCATACATCCAGCGTAGAATCGGTAGCCTTTAGCCCAAATGATAAATTACTCGTATCCGCAAGTATCGATGAAACCGTTCGAATTTGGAATCTTGCAGAGCACAAAGAACTCGCAGCTCTCAAAGGTCATAACAATCTGGTACTATGCGCCAATTTTAGTCCTGACGGGAAAATAATAGCATCTAGTAGTTATGATAAGAAGATAAAACTCTGGGACGTGGAGTCAAAAAAATTATTGGTAACACTAAACGGGCATAAAAACGCTATCTCTCGAGTGCTGTTTCATCCAGAATATAAAATCTTAGCCTCCGCGAGCTGGGACAAATCGATTAAACTTTGGGATTTGACAAACAACAAAGAGATATATACCCTCAACGGTCACAAAAATCTTGTGACCTCTATAGCCTTTAGTCCAGATGGCAAACTACTAGCATCGGGAAGTTATGATACTACCATTAAGCTATGGGAATTAGCAGTTGGCCAAAAATAAGAACACGAAACCGTAGAGATATATCCTTAATCGATCAGGTAATGCTAATAAACGATTACCTTACGAAACAAAAAATAAACAAGGATCGGCCTAACGTCGCTCAGCTATTTTTTTTAACCAGCCCTCGACCTCTTCTTTACTGAGTTGATGATCAAGGATCAATTCAGGGGTCATCCCTTCAAAGCATCGCCCAGGTTGAAAAAATCGCTGATAAGGGGGTTTGGTTAACAGGAGAATTCGCAGATCGTCCCAAGCGGTGATATCCTGAGGTATCCCTTCCATCCAAACCCAATGTTGAGTATCATCTTCGGGAATATTATTCTCAATATTTCCTTCTTTATTCAGACCCGTCCAATTGCAATAATTGAAATTCCCAGTAACCGTGGTTCCTTTAGCAAAGTCAGCAGAACGAGTGCGTGTTGCTTCAACCGCTCGACGATTTGGTTTTGTCCCAGCTAGCCAACCGGAGTTTGGATCGCCAATAAGAGCATCTTCTAAAAGAATAAATAGTTCAAAATTAGTAGCAATCCCACTTATATGGAGTAAAAAGCCTTTTTTCAATTCTGGATGGAGTACAAGAAGGGGTTGATCATCCAATACTGAAAGTATGGAAGTCAAAAAACTAATCTGCCCTTGCTGGGAGATCAGGTCGAATCGGCGAGAAAGCTCGAGTAATTCAGGGTTTTCCCGTGCCATTTGCCGAGCCTGTTTCGAACGGGATAGCATAGCAATCAACCCCATAGAGAGGGGTTCGAAAGCCGAATAATCATTGGCTAACCAAGGTTCGGTCTCCCCAATCTGCTCACCATAAAGAGCGACGACATCCTGTTCATCAAGATTCTCATCTTCCTGAATCCCGTTTTCGAACGAATCGCGGAACTTCTGACCAGCAGAGATGGCCGTTTCCTGGTCTTCGCACATACGATAACAAGCTTCCATAAAGTCGTTAGCGCCACGCAACACGCTTATCATCGATTGCAGACAAACGGGGAAAGGAATGAGCGGATCGGCCCCCGCTTCGATCATGGCCCCACAACAGATCGATAACAAAGCGGCTATCGGACTATACTCTGCTTGCTCAATAGCATCGGTCAACCGGCCAAGCTGATGATTCAGTTCGCTGATCGGAACCCCGGTCATCTGCCGGCAGACCTCGCCACACGCATGTTGTATATCCTCATGGGAGGGCTGCGGAGCGGAGGCCGCGACGATTGCATCGGTTACCACATCAGCAAACTCGTTCATAAATGTTTCCACTAACTTTATCCCAACTTCTTATGTACCTTCGATTTATTGTATATATACTTGCTCACAATTTCTTACTTTTTGCTATTTTCCTTCTGAACAGAAAAAAATAATTGCTCCAATAAAAGGAATAGACTGACTACGCGATAAATGCTTCAGAATTATTTCATCTCTGAGCTGAATTTTGAGCATAAAATGAATTATTATTTATGGCGAAACTCCAATTACTCTGATTTGTATCCTTGCTTTTTTGCCTTTATCTTCAAAAGCTCGCCCCAACTCTTTGTCTCTCTTCGTCTCAATCCAGATCCTTCTTCTCGACCTACAGCTCTTGGAAATAGCACAACACTCTTTGGAGCATTTAGCGGGAGAAGAACTGAAACCAGCGATTTGGAAGTCGATCGCTATCTAAAATACGCAAGAGATCTATCTCACCGAACCAATCAAGCGCAGACGATGACCAACACTGACCAGTCCAAGCAACATAGAGATTTGCATACCGAATTTTCCTAACGAAAGTAAAAAGTGCTCATTATCTACTTGAGTGTAGATACGCTTGGCAGGCTAAATTCAGCACATGAGCAATCTGCTCTAACGAAGATTCAGTTATACCCAACGGTGGCATACTGTAAAGAACATTCCCTAAAGGGCGCAAAAAGACATGATTGTCCAGGGCTAATCTGCGAAACTGCGACGCACATTTTGCCAAATAACCACTATCATTGGAAGAATTACTAGCCAGGAATTCGATAGCGATGATAGAACCACAAGTTCGAATCCGAATGGGTAACTCGGTACGCTGCCAACCATAATGTTCAATTGCTTTTTGCCAGAATTGCTGAATACGAGTAACATCCGGAATACGTTGATGCGGGTCGCTCTCGATCTGAGCTGTCAACCGTTGCCAGTTTTTCAAACCGACTGCACAAGCAAGGGGATGAGCGGTGAAAGAATGACCATGAAAGAACGTTTTCCGGCGATCTTCCTGATTAAAGACCTCAACCACTTTTGGTGAAACAAGAGTAGCAGAAAGAGGGACCATTCCCCCCGAAATCGTTTTCCCCGCACAGATAAAATCGGGAGCTATTCGCGCTTGCTGATGTGCCCAGAGAGTACCCGTGCGACAGCTCGTCATTACCTCATCGGCAATTAGAAGAAGATCGTATTTCCGGGCGATTTTTGCAATCTGTTCCAAAATCGCGGGGGAATAAATTCGCATCCCACCAGCACCCTGAACCAGCGGTTCCAGAATGATCGCAGCAACATTCGCCGATTCTCGCGCACATATTTCCTCTAAGCAGTTGAGAGCCTCACTCCCCATTTTTAAATCTGCTGAACCAGCAGAACCGATTTTATCGCAACAATCGATCTCTTTTGCGGATTCTAAAGTTTGAATAGCATCCAAGCGAAAGGGAATCTGAAGCACCTTGAACATAATTGGCTCGAAACAGCCAAAAAATAGATCATCTCTCCCCACCGACATCGCACCGATCGTATCCCCGTGATAGCCACCCGCAAAACAGATATATTTGGCTCGTTGATGCTCCCCTCGCAAATGGTGATACTGGAAAGCCATTTTGAGCGCTACTTCCACTGCTGTACTTCCATTATCGGAATAGAAAACCTTCCCTCCAGAATTAAAAGCGGTGCGGATCATCGCTTCTGCAAGAGCAATCGCCCAAGGATGAGTAGCCCCAGCAAAGATGACATGATCGATCTGCTCACTGGCTTCTTGCCAAGCCTGCATCAAAAGAGGATCCCGATGTCCAAATAAAGTGGTCCACCAAGAACAGATACCATCGATATATCGATCCCCCTGCTCCGTCCAGAGAAATTCCCCCTTTGCCCGAGTAATAACCAGCGGCAACTCGGACTCGCGCAGCGAAGTATATGGATGCCAGATTACCTCTCGATCACGATCAACCCACGATTTCCCTTTCTGCTGATCCGCTAATGGGAATCCAACAGCTCCTCCAATCGAAATTGCCATTGACGATGGCTCCCTTACCACTTCCTGACCCTTAATCGGTTCCGTTTTCGAATCGATCGAGCTAGACTTAGTCAAAGCTGGGTTAATCACTAGAGAATCAGTCAAAGAAAGATCAGATCGGTTATCGGAACTACCGCGCGACAATTCAAATCGATTGAGCAGAGAATCCAGCACTCGTCTCTGGCTCCTAACTGATTCCTGGAACCCCTCCTTACTGAATTCCCTTTGTTCCTCTAGAGAAACGACTTCAAGGAGCGGTTTTTCCTGTTGTAATCGCTTTTCCGCAGCTAAATCGATTGGTCCATAGAGCACCACGGCGCGCGGAAGAATAGACCATCTTGCCAGTGCTTCAAGCATGCCCAGAGTACGGCCCATACAGCCCAGTTTGGACGAACAGACCAGTAGAAAATTCCCCTTTAATTCTGCTAGATATTCTACTTGTAACTGACTTTCATTTAATGGAGAAAATGGTCCACCAAAAGATTCGATTAAATCGATATCTGGCAAAGACTTAATTCGCTGATTAAGCTCAGCTGCCGATAAGACATTTTGCATCTCTTGTCTGGCAGCAAGGTAAGGAGCAACAGGAGCCGAAAAAGATTGCCACGGAGGAATGATCTTCACCTCTGGGCACCACGACCGAATGATCTGCGAATCCGATATTCCTGTTTCAATCGGTTTATGATAAATCGCCCCACCACCCAAGATATGTAATAATAATCCGGCAGAAACCGTTTTGCCGCTATCTGTATCGGTCCCCACCAGCACCAGCGGAACTTTTGCCATAGTCTGTCATTTTCCAAAATGGATGAATTTTGTTTTTTATATTCTTTTACGGTAAATAATTCAACAAAATCAAGTAATATCGAACGAATTGCGTATATAAGATATAGTACCGATTACAAGAAAGTTATCACTTATACTAGACAGTATGGATGATCTCGTTCAGGGCTTCGGCTAAGGCCGTAATCTGCTCTGGAGTATGATCGGCATGAATAGAAATTCTCAATCGAGCGGTCCCCAATGGTACACTAGGCGGGCGAATCGCTCGCACATCGAACCCTTGTGCTTGCAAAGAATTCGCGACCTGAACCGCGCGTTCATCCTGATGCAAAATAATCGGGACTATATAACTTTTCCCTAGAAAAGGGATTTGATATTTTTGTAATAACTGATGAAATAGTTCTACCCGATCATGAAGAGATTGCCGCCGATCATCATCGCTTTGAACAGTTACGAGCTGATCACGCCACCAACGTCCTATCTCTGGAGGTAAAGCCGTGGTAAAGATTAGCTGACGGCATCGATTGATCAAATAATTTTTCAGAAGTGAATTCGTGGCAATATAGGCACCCGGTAATCCCAGAGCTTTGCCGCCAGTGTGAACAGAGGCCAAAATCCGCGACCGCACCCCGGCAGCATCGATGAGACCCCGCCCCATTTTTCCCCAACAACCCGTCGCATGGGCTTCATCGACGATTACTAGAGCGCCATAGCGTTCAGCAAGCGAACATATTTCTATCAGTGGCGCAAAATCGCCATCCATACTAAATAGAGATTCCGTGATGATAAATTTCGCACGATCCGCTTCGCTCGGATCATTTTTCTTTTTCTCGGTGACCGCCTTTAATCCCGCTTCGAGATGGTTCAAATCGTTATGCCGGAAAGAATAACGCTGGCAACGTGCCAAGCGCAGACCATCGACAATACAGGCATGATTCAACTCATCGCTTGCTACCCAATCCCCCGGTTCCATGATCGTAGCGATCAACCCCTCATTGGCCACATAGCCGGAATTCATCATCAAGACCGCTTCACATTCATGAAATCGAGCGAGCATCTCCTCGACCTCTTCCCAGATCGGGTGATTCCCTCGCAATAACCGGGATGCGATTCCTGATCGCGATAAAGAGTTCGCTCTTTCATTCGAACAATCACTCCCGCTCGAATAATCGCTTCCACTCGAATAATCATTTCCATTCTGACTATTCGAATTTTCTTGGGGATTCGCGATCAATCTCTTTTCGTTAACCGTTTGGTTACCATAGCCAAGATAATCGTTGGAAGTAAAATCGATGCCAATTGGCCTGCGAAACGATCGATAACGCCCCTGCTGTTTCAGCTGATCCAGAGCCTGTTGCCAACGTTGTTCTACACTCATACGACGCTCATCTATTTCGAATCTATCGCTTGTGATCCATTATCGTTTCCCATGCTCGCTAGATAGTTCTCGTGATTTCAGGAAACAGCTAGCGCAGAATGAACGGTTAACCCCATTGATTCAAATAGGGCAAGGTCTCGATCGACCGAAGGATTACCAGCGGTGAGTAGCTTGGTACCGAAGAAAATGGAATCGGCCCCTGCAAGAAAACAGAGGACTTGGAGTTCGGTACTCATATTCTCTCTCCCAGCAGATAATCTAACACGAGAAGTAGGGAAAACAATTCGAGTGGTAGCAATTAAACGCACCAATTCGATAGAATCTACAGGAGCAGCAAGTGCTAAGGGAGTTCCGCGAGCGGGCATCAAGCAGTTAATCGGGATACTCTCTGGCGGAACATCGAGCTGCGACAACTCCTGCAATAGCTTTAATCGATCTGCAACCGATTCTCCCATCCCAAGAATACCTCCACAGCAGATCGGAATACCTGCTTTGGATACATATTTAAGGGTTTGTAAACGGTCGTCATAGGTTCGTGTTGAGACGATTTGAGGATAAAATTCCCGCGAGGTATCCAGATTGTGGTTATAAGCACTCAGCCCTGCTTCTGCCAAGCGTTGTGCTTGCTGTTCGGTGAGCATACCCAGAGTGACGCAAGCTTCCATACCAAGCCCACGAACCATTTTTACCATT
>JAKBAI010000162.1 GCA_021809185.1 Planctomycetota bacterium | reverse complement strand
GTAGCAGCAGTTCATCTAGAAGATCAACAAATGCCGAAACGATGTGGCCACTTAACTGGGAAAACACTGGTATCGGCATCAGAGATGGTCAGCAAAATCCAAGCGGCCGTGAATGCTCGCAAAAATTCATCCTTTGTCATTATCGCCAGAACAGATGCTCGCAGTGTTGAAGGTTATAACGCGGTAAAGGAACGTGCTGAAATGTATATGGAAGCTGGGGCAGATGCGATATTTCCCGAAGCATTAGAAAGCGAAGAGGAATTTGCTCAGTTTGGCGAATTCGCACAAAAAAAGAAGATGCCAGTATTAGCGAATATGACCGAATTTGGTCGCAGCCCCATATTGAGCCTGAATCAGCTCGGCAAATATGGTTTTCGGATGGTGCTATTCCCGTTAAGCGGTTTCCGCGCCGCCATGCAATCAGCAAAATTAACTTTATTGCAAATCAAAAAACATGGTGAAGTGGGAGAGCAAATAAACCACATGCTCACGCGAGCTGAACTTTATGAAACATTAAACTATCAGGGATTCGAAGAACGGGATCGGCAATATTTTGGCAAGTCAAACTGATCAGAATTTGAACACGGTAACGCTTCAACCCGACTATTTACTAAATTTTCATATTATCGGGATGATAGAGGAAAAAAAATTGCGAAAAATTGGATGATTTTGGCTCCCTTTATGTTCAATGAGCACATTATTTGTTAATGTAATAGAAATCGCTCGAAAAAATGTTCAAAAATTAGAGTTAAACCATGACAAATCCAGAAGGATATTCACCAGGATTGGAAGGGGTGATTGGCGGCATAACCTCGATAGCAACAGTAGAAAACGGACTATGTTACCGAGGCTATCCAGTAGAAGAATTAGTTAAAGAATGCAATTTTGAAGAAGTTGCTTTTTTACTTCTTTATGGTGAATTGCCAACGGCAAGAGAATATAACGAATTTGCCAGTAGAGTATATGCAGCGCGGCGCTTGACATTACCGATCCGAGATTTCCTGAAAGCCATACCCAAATGGACAATGCCTCTAGATGCTTTAAGGACTGCCGTGAGTGCACTAGCGCATTCCGATCAAGATGTGGAAGATAATACACGCGAAGGCAATCTCCGCAAAGGGGAAAGACTGATTGCCCAATTGCCGGTAGCCATTGCCGATCATTACCGATTCAGTAAAGGATTGCAACCGATTCAAGCGAGTCAAGAATTATCCCAAGCAGCGAACTTTTTATACATGATTCGGGGCAGTGAACCGTCACCCGAAGATACCAAAGCGATGGATGTGTCGTTGATTTTATATGCGGAGCATGAATTCAATGCGTCCACATTTACCGCCCGTACTATCGTATCGACCGAATCGGATTTACATTCCGCAGTGGTAGGTGGAATTGGCGCCCTCAAAGGGAAACTGCATGGCGGCGCCAACGAAAAAGTAATGCCGATCTTAGAAGCGATTGGCAGCAAAGAAAATGCCGAATCCTGGGTAATGGCAAGTTTGCAACGGAAAGAACGATTGATGGGATTTGGGCATCGAGTATATAAAAAAGGGGATGTCCGAGCTAGCATTTTAAAGCCGTACGCGCGTCAGCTCGCGGAACAAAAAAATCTCATGCTCTGGGAAGAAATTGCAGAGATTGTTGAAGAGGTAATGGCCCGCGAGAAAAAAATGTATCCCAATCTGGATTGGCCCGCTGGGAGATTATATCACGCGATGGGACTGGAAATACCGATCTACACGCCAATTTTCGCGATGTCTCGAGTTGCAGGCTGGTCAGCCCATGTAATCGAACAACTCGGCAACAATCGTCTGATTCGCCCACGAGCACTTTATCAAGGCCCACCGCTGCGGTCGGTCAAACCGATGGATCAGAGAAATTAAAGGGCCGATTATTTATATTAATCTTAGTCGTTTAAAGATCTTTGAGTTTCTCTACTTGAGTTTCTCTGCTATACGCAAATAGCAAAACTCGTTTTTGTGGATTCTAAAAAAGAAAAAGACAAGCGAGCATTTCTGCTCGCTTGCCGGAATTCAACTAAAATTGGGATAAGTTCGCTAGGAGGATTTTGCTTTTTACCCTTTTCTAGAATCTGATCAAGCTCTAGCAATCAAGTCGTTGATTCGCTTGGAAAAACCCGCAGGGTCTTTGATTTTTGACCCCTCGGCTATTACCGCTTGTTCATATAAGAGATTGCCAAATAGTTCTAGAAGAGGATCAGCAGGATTTTGTTGGTGAATCGTTTTGAGTTTTTGTACGATCGGGTGATCTGGATTGATCTCCAAAGTTCTTTTCCCTTCACTACCATCTAACCGCCCCATTCTCTGCATCAATCTTTCATAGTGGGCAGTCATGGCGTTGGCATCTGCAACAAGACACGAAGCACTCTCTTTCAATCGATTGGAGAGTTTAATATCTCCGACATCGGTTATTTTTTCTTTGAGAAGTTGAATCAAATCTTTAAAGTTCTCTTCCTGGGGATGCGTTTCGTTCTCTTTGCTCGCTGGGACTCGGTCGATCGCTTGCAGTTTTTTCCCCTTATACTCTCCCAATGAGGGGAAAGCATATTCATCGATCGGATCAACAAGGAAAAGCACATCAAAACCATCCGCTCGAAATTTTTCTAATAGTGGAGAGTGCTCTATTAGACTGCGCGATTCACCAATCAAATAATAAATCGATTCCTGATTCGCAGGCATTTTTTCAACGTAATCTGCAAGAGTGATGACATTCTCTTTAGGTGTATTCATCGATTGAACCAGTAACAGATCCGCAAGCTTTTCGCGATTGGTACGATCGTCGCCGATACCACGCTTTAAATGATCACCGAACTCATTAAAAAAGCTACGATATACCTCTGCTTCATTAGTTCGCAAACTGTTGAGTTCATCGAAGATATTACTAACAACATTTTTTTGAATTTTTTCCAACATCGGGTTATGTTGAAGCAACTCACGAGATATATTCAGTGGCAAATCGGCAGAATCGACTACCCCGCGAACGAAACGCAAATATCCAGGCAACAGCCCGTCACAAGTTTCCATAATGAGAACACGCTGAATATAAAGGCGTAATCCCTTTGGTTCTTCCCAATCAAAATTAAAAGGTTTCTTAGCGGGAATGAACATGAGCACCCTAAACTCCGTTCGCCCTTCTGCGGTATAATGAATTACTTTCGCAGGCTTTTCGTAATCGTTGCTTATCTGCTGATAGAAGGTCTGATACTCTTCGAGAGTGATTTCCGATTTGGGTCGCAGCCAAATCGCTTTTTGCGAATTGAGAGTTTCTGGTTTTAACTCTTTATTCCCCTTTTCGTCAAAGTGTTCTACTTCCATGACAATGGGATATTCGACAAAGTCAGAAAATTTTCGGACCAGAGTTCGTAATTTATAGCGATCGAGAAACTCTTCCGCTTCTTCTTTGAGGTGGAGGGTAATTTCGGTTCCCCGATCTGCTTTTTCCGTCGATTCAATGAGATAATCCCCCTGCCCATCCGATTCCCATTTGACCGCTTCAGCGTTAGGCCCCGCTGCGCGTGTTCGGACGGTCACTTTATCGGCCACCATGAACGCCGAATAAAAACCTACCCCAAACTGGCCGATCAATTCTGGCTTCGCTTGCGCTTTCTCTTGATTTAATCGTTCCAGAAATGCTTTAGTTCCCGACTTGGCAATCGTGCCTAGATTTTCAATGACATCGTCATGGGACATGCCAATCCCATTATCGATAATCGTTAAAGTTTTTTTATCTTTATCAGGTACAATTTGAATTTTCCAATCTTTATTCCCTTCAAGGATTTCATCTTTATCCAGAGAATTAAATTTAATTTTGTTAATGGCATCACTCGCATTGCTAATCAATTCCCGCAGAAAAATTTCGCGATTGGAATATAGCGAATGAGTGATTAAATGTAAAAGCTGTTTGAGTTCTGTTTTGAACTCCCTTTTTTCTCCTGGCTTGCTCATCATTAACTCCCATGCTTTCAGGTTAAAGTAAAAGTATTATTATTTATCAAATCCTTCGAGGATATATGTTTTTGTTGGCCGATACTTGACCATTCAGTTTGCGGATAATATTTATATAAAATTCGGGTAAAATGCCAAGAGACACATCGAAAAAAGTCTGATTATTCCGATGAATATCGGTGGTATAATCGGATCCAATCCCTTGAACCTCCTCCATCAAAACGGGATTGAACGAAGATCATATTATTCCTATTTAAGTCGAGAAATTATAAGTAAATATGACTCGACGAAGGATGCTCCGAGTTCATAATCTTCCCAGAGCTGAGCAATTCAGATCAAACCGGACTTGGTCTAACCCTTGACTAGATACTCTCAGCGGTGATCAATGGCAAGATTACTCAGGAAAAACTTTGTTCAATTTACTTAAATATTTTTTTGACTATCGAATGAATTAAACTTTCATCTTTTTTCTTTCATCTTTTGCAAATTTGATATAATTTATAAAAGGAAAATGAGATGCTCAAGCACGACTGAGGTTTAAGCGATGTTTGCAATAAAAAAAATAATGTTCCCAACTGATTTTTCATCTTACTCCAACCAAGCGTATTTTCACGCGGTTGCGCTTGCAGAAACTCACAGTGCTACTCTCACTATTATCTATGTTTTGTCCCCAGATCAACAGAATCCAGAAGAAAGAGCTAAAACGGCAGCTCACTGGCTCGACCAATTGGAGATGATACGTCCACTCAATCCACATATCCCTACATCTCATCTCGTTCTAGAAGGAGATCCCGCACAAGAAATTGTGAAATATGCCACCCAATCTCGAATGGATCTAATTGTAATGGGAACCCATGGTCGAACGGGTACAGAACGGCAACTCATGGGAAGTGTTGCCGAACAGGTCGTTCGCTATGCGAGCTGTTCCGTTATGGTGGTCAAAATGGGGAGAGCTCAGCCAATTACCGCTGATCCTATCCTGATTCCAAATCATTCGAAAAATGGTTAATAATTGCAGATAATCATTCCATCGAATTGTATAATTATGAATTCCTCGACCTCGAATCATCTTGAATTGCTGTATATCAATAGATCTTAATTCTAAATAACACAGAGAAGTTTTTAGAAATAGTCCGATTCGGAGCTGAAATTGATCATACGTTCATTACGAATTCCAATCAATTATAAGTAAAATCAAATTGCTTTGTTGCCCCATAGAAAAGCTAAAATCAACAAGATGGATAAGAATTAATCAAACCCATCTTGTTGATCCTATTTCTAGACGCTATTATCAATTCGTTTACTCGAAGAAACTTGATTACTCGAAGAAACTTCACACGAACGATGATTAATTGACCCGCATCGATTTGCGTTCTTGAACAGGGGATCTCAACTCTTTTCGAGTCAATCCTAGACGGGTAATGATCGGCAAATAGACATTTCTATAAAAAATGTCTTGGTCGAATATTTGCAGGTCTTTGACTTTGGCAATTCTACTTCGGCCAGCATCCAATAAATCATGAATTGCCGGCATATTAAAATTATTTAAGACTCGGCGTAATGCGGCAAGTGAAGCTTCGCGATCGAACTTCAAAAATAACGCAAAACAATCGAAGAAAAAGCCGTAATGAGCAGCTTCATCTACAGAGACAAAACCGAGAATCCGTTCTAAAGCGGGATCCCCGCCTAATTCATGGCAACGGACTTTCAAATTTCGATAATTCAAAAAGGTTGCTTGTTCTTGAACCATGGCGTAAGCCAACATCCCAAGCTGAGAATCCTGAGGGAGATTCCATTCATGGGTATAAACCATTTTTTCAAGATCTGCCATTTGTTCATCGGTACGATGTTTGGATTTCAATAACCAATCGTTAAGGACTAAAGAATGCTTCGATTCTTCGTAACCCCAATTCGCATAAAACCAAGCGCGTCCCTTACTCTGACGGACCAAAGGAAGGATTTTGGAGGTATAATCGGGCAAATAGAGTTCAACCGCACAAAAAGTTTCAACCACATCTGCTACGGCTGGATCGAGATTAGGATTACACTGAGACCAAGGAACATCCTCTCGGATTCGCCAACGGCGTTTTTTTTCTGCTTTATCAAAAAAATCTCGATATAAAACCCATAGAGATTGTTCAAGTTCGGGGCAAATATGAGGAGTGTGTTCCATAAAAAATATTATTATCTATAAACCAAAATCAAAAGTAGTAAAATCCATCCGTTGTCGATCCTAATACATTTAACATATGAGAAGAATCGTACTTTGGCGAGTATTTTTTGTGAGAACTTGAAAAGCGACACCTTTACAATCGCTAAACTTATCCAGGCTTATCAAAATCAAATTCTCATCGTAATTATTTTGCAAGTGAAAAGGAATCTTGTGGTAATTCGCACAGTTGATTCAGTCGATTGCTGCGCGAACGCAACCAATGATCGACCAATACCAACGCCATCATCGCCTCTCCCATCGGAATAAAACGAGGGAGCAAACAGGGATCATGTCGTCCTTTGGTTATTATTTCTGTCTCTAGACCACTTTGATCGACCGTTTGTTGAGCTTGGGGCAAACTGCTAGTCGGTTTTACCGCCGCTCGGCATATAATCGGTTCCCCCGAAGAAATTCCACCTAGAATTCCACCATGATTATTCGTGGTTGTACCGATTTTTTTATCTATCTTCTGGTAAAATAAGTCGTTATTTTCACTCCCCCTAGCAGTAACCACTCCTAGCCCTTTCCCATATTCGAAGGCAGTTACCGCAGGAAGCGATAAAAATGCTTTGCCTAAATCTGCCTTGAGTTTATCAAAAACGGGTTCACCCCAGCCAGGAGGTACCCCAATCGCAAAAAATTCAGCAAGACCTCCAATCGAATCTCGATTTTTTCGTACCGATTCAATCAGATTTTCCATATGAATAGCTGTTTCCGGATCGGGACAGCGTACAGGATTCGCCTCGATTTGGTCTAAAGTCAATCGTTCAAGATCGAGCGTGGGGGAGATAATCGTGCCGATCTGTTTTACATAACCAAGGATTCGAACGCCCTGATAGGACAACAATTTTTTGGCAATCGCCCCAGCCGCTACACGGCAAATCGTCTCCCGAGCACTTGAGCGACCGCCACCACGATAGTCCCGAAAGCCAAATTTCGCATCCAAAGTAAAATCGGCATGCCCTGGTCGGAATTTATTCTTAATATCGGAGTAATCTTTAGACCTTTGGTCTTCATTTTCGAATAATATCCCGATCGGTGTCCCATCTGTTTTTCCCTCGAACACTCCGGACCAGATATGCGGTTCATCCGCTTCGTCTCTCTGAGTTACCAAATGAGATTGGCCTGGACGTCTACGTCTCAGATCCGGGCGTAAATCCTCTTCGGATAGCGGCAAGCCTGATGGGCATCCATCAATTATAACCAAATATCCCCGACCATGAGAAACCCCTGCCGTTGTAATCCGAAAACATTCGCCAAAACTATTTCCTGGCATATGAAAAGTTTAAAAAAATTGGTATTCTATTTACTAATAGTTATTTGTTATAGAAAACGTTTTCTATACTCTACTGTTAACTCTTAGAATATGAAAAAGGGGGCAATTATCCAATGCGCCGATTGGGATTCCTATTATTAATGCTTTGTATGCTCAGCTCTTTGAGCAAAATAAATACTCATTTTGCTCAAGAAAAAAACCAACTGAAACGTTTTAACGTCATCGCCGATTTGACTCTCTATCCTCAAGATACCCCAAAAAAAATCGCCGCTTCCGTATTAAAAGCACTCGAAAAAGAACGTTTTGATTATATCACTGCTCATCTACTCGATCCCGAGTTCATCGATCGACGGATAAAGTCTACCGCTTCGACCGCTGATCAATTAATTGAAGAAATTAAATCCCACTTCACCAAAGAACCCGATCTATTAAAAGCACTAAAAACCATATTGCGAAGTGGAGAAATTACAGATGATGGCCAAAAAGCCTCCATCAAGCACAAAGACTACCCAAACACTCAAATCTTTTTGCGTCGAATTGAAGATCGATGGTTTATTGAAAACCGAAAAGAAGCAGAAAGAGCTCCAGAAAAAGAATAATTTTTGTGAAATTTCGCAAAGAAATTGGAAAATTCTGAAGCCTATCTTATTTTCTTCTTTCTTTATTTTTGAAATATGAGCTTTTAGGATGAAAAATAGAATTAGCTCTTATTGAGAGTTAAGTGCTAATTCTATTGCTAGTTGAGATATTGTTTGAGATGAATTCGAGTCGTCAATACCTCGAATGAAAAACGGGAGTTCCATAGGAATTCGAGATAGTCATATTCAAACTTGGTTTATCTTCTTAGGAATTAGGAAAATTAGGATTCAGGAAAACTTTTATTCTACTTTTCCTATTTTACATTTTGTTCCCGGTTTGATTTTCGGTTTAAAAAACATGCACTGAGTTTTACGGCCCGTTCAATTTTCTCTGCTTCATTCATAAGAAATATCATTCATAATAAAAATCTAATAGGTTTAATAATATTCTTCGAATCGAACCGGAATTCTTTGTAATGTTAAAGATCTGATCATTACATTTTTGCTCGAAAGATCTATAATAGTAATCTGAAAAGCAGGGAATTCTCCAAGAAAAATAATACAGATTAAAGATCGGCTCATGGTCTGTAATCGTGTAATGAATTCATCAAGAAATAAATTTATTTAGAGAGAAAGATATAAAGCAAATGCAAAAATGGATCGATGTTCGAAGCGATACCGTAACTCAACCAACCCCAGAGATGCTCCAAGCAATGATGAGTGCCCCCTTGGGAGATGATGTTTATAGCGAGGATCCAACCACCAATTTATTACAAGAAAAATTAGCGGATCTGTTCGGAAAAAAAATGGCTTTGTTCGTTCCATCCGGAACCATGTCGAACCAGTTAGCGGTTAAAACCCATACCCAACCTGGAGACGAACTTCTATGTGATTCCACCTGCCATATTTATACTTGGGAAGCAGGCGGACCAGCGGTTTTAAGTGGGGTTACCTGTCGAACGATTGAAGGCCAATACGGGATTCTGGATGTAGCGCAACTCAAAGATAAAATTCGACCAGGAAATGAGCACTATGTGCGAACTAAGTTGGTCTGTTTGGAAAATACCCACAATCGCGGTGGCGGGAAAATCTATCCTCTAGAAAAAATCAAGTTGATCTCAGATTGGGCTAGAGAAAATAACCTTCGCATGCACCTAGATGGTGCTCGACTCTGGAATGCCATTATTGCTTCAGGAATTTCTGCGAAAAATTGGGCTAGCCACTTCGATTCCGTTTCGGTTTGCTTCAGTAAAGGATTGGGCTGCCCAATCGGTTCTGCTTTGATCGGTTCTGAAGAGTTCATCAAGCAAGCACGACGAAATCGTAAATTGTTTGGTGGCGCCATGCGTCAAAGTGGGGTCATAGCTGCTGCGGCATTGTATGCGATCGAAAACCATGTGGAGAGGCTAGCTATCGATCATCAGAATGCCAAACTTATCTCTCAAGCAATTAAAAATTCACGTTTTTTTTCTCTTGAACCTGCTGAAGTTGAAACCAATCTCATCTGGTTTCGTGTCGATCCAGACTTCGCGAATGCCAGTCGAATTGCTAACGATGCACGAAACTGCGGAATTCTAATCTCTCCTTTAACGAACGAACATCTGCGCATATGCACCCATCTAAATGTAAATAAAACCGATTGTCAAAAAATTATCGATTTTATTGAATCGGTTCACTAAACCAGATAGCAACTCTTTTTCGTCGAATGGAGGAATGATACGGAGCTTTTTGGGAAAAGTTAGGGACAGGTAAGATTGCCTGTCCTCTTATAGCGAAGTCTCTAAAATCAAAAATCAGAATATCCAAAATCGACAAATTCTAAATAAGCGTTTCTCAAAGCTTTTTAGAGAGAGTTTCTCGAGTAAATTTTTAGATGGGTTTGAACTAAATTGCAGTTTAGAAATCGTTCACCGAATGTTTATTTATAATCCATTAGAGAACTAACTCTCTATAATCTACTTTCTTTCAAATCCCCCGCGACGATCGCGTTGTTTTTGTTGTTGTTCTTGTTTATAGAGGGCCAGATCCCGTTCGAGTAAGCGACGCTGATCATTCTGTAATTGGCGAAATTGGCTCATGGCATAGCGACGAATCGCCCAAAAATCGACGATAGCAATGGCCACAATCAAAAACACTAATAATAGAATGGTCATCCAAAAAAGGATATAAAATCGAACAAAAGCGCGATCCTCTTCTTGATCTTTCTGCCGATTTTCCTTTCCAATGCCTTCGATCGGCGCTGCTATATCGGGATTAAGTTGGGGATTCAACTCTCGATTTTGTCGGGGATTTTTTTTCTCCTGGTTCTTACCATCCCCTTGAGAAGAAGATTCGTCATTCGGAGCAACAACCTTGGGTGGATCTGGATGCAATCGAGTGCTACTCGCTCGATTTTCGTTCCCCGAAACATAGCTCCAGAACAACATCGCACCGACAATGGTCATCAAGATCCCGTTGATCAATCGGCGTGTTAATTTACGCGAGGTATAACGTTTTTCATCGCTGGCAAGATGAGGATTTTTGCGTAAATAGGCTTTCCCTTTCAGTGAAAAAAAAATGGTGGCAAGCCCAATCACCCCTAGAAAAGACATCAGCAAAAATGCCAACGGTTCTAACCTGACCACCATTTCCCCCATTCTTTTTCCGGATCAACTCAGGCTTCGCCCGGATCAACTCAGGCTTTACCTGAACCAACTTAAGACTTTGCCCGAACCAACTCAGGGCTTCGCCCAAAACAACTCAAGACTCAAGGCTAGTTGTTCCTATCTCTTTCCGGATTAGCTTAATTCCCTACTTTTTTTACCCACTCAAGCAAAACATTGGCCACATCTTTCATAGTTTCTCCAGAACATTGTTCAGGTAGATCAGATAATTTATGCCAATGCTTGTAATCAAAATCAATTATATCGATCGTTGGAATCCCAACTCGATTCAAAGCAATATGATCATCTTGAATCGGTTGCCCTTCCACCGCGACAAAAGCTTTCACCTTTTGTAGACTCGCCTCTTGCCAAATTCCCTGCACAATGCGAGCGGCACTTTCCCAGGAATGCCCCTCCACCGGAAATCGTGGATTTTTATGTGCGAATAGATCTAGTAACACTCCAGCAGCATAAACATATTCTGGTTTATTTTTGCGATAATCCTGAGCAAAATATTCGGACCCCAGAAAATATTTGTCCCGCTCTTTCTCAAACACATACTCCTCCGCATCAAAAAGAACAAAATCGATCCCAATTTTAATTTTAAGCTTTTTCATATGATGGGCCAATTCCATAAAAAATGCTACCGTCGATGTTCCATCATTGGCACTGATAAATGGTTTGCTCCAATCTTTATGATTGCGTTCTTCATGCGCGATGGGTCGGGTATCGTAATGGCCACAAAATAGGATCCTTCTTTTCTGATCAGGAAACCACTGGATGATCATATTCGCCAGCTTGACTTTATCGGGACGTGATTTTTGTTTGGCCTCAAATTCTTGAAAAGTTACTTTTGCTCCATATTTTTCAAAATGAGCTTTCAATAACTCACGCTGTTTTTTCATCCCTTCCGATCCAGAAATACGGGTACCGATCTGACAAAGTTTCTGGAGATATTCCATCGCCCTTTTGGCATCGAAATCGATACTTTCTCCATCTCGATCCGCAGCAAACTCGCTCTTATTCTGCCCTTTTGATTCATCTGCGGCATTATTACCCGTTTTATTAGTCGTTGAATTCGTCGTTGAATTCGTCGTTGAATTAGCTGTTAATGATGGAGAAATTGTTTCTTGAGGATCAATAACTTTGGAATGATTGGATGGCAACATAAATATTCCTAATGTTGAATTGAGTATTATCACCCCTAAAATTATAATTTTTTTCTTCATATAGCTTCCCTGTGCAATTTATCTATTTCAACTCTATCTATCTTAACGCTAAAGTAGTAAAATAGCGAGGGCAATTTGACGAAATTGTTATAAGATTGTCAGGGAATTTACATGCGCAAAATGGTTACTGGGTTAATTTTCGGGCTATTATTTTTGATTTTGGGTGGCATGATTTTGCCAATGATTTTCAGAATGAGAACGGATCAAAATCGGTTGTACTGCAAAGATCATCTGCGGGAAATCGGCATCGGCTTAATGGTAGAGATAACTCCCAATCTTCTTGTCGCTAACAAGAAAGAGGACGAATTTCCTGCCGCAACTATCTTTTTAAATAATCAACCTCCAGATAATCGACTAAGCTGGTTGGTTCCCATGCTAGGTAATATAGAATTGGAAAAAACCAAAAATCGATCTAAACCCCAAAAAACCAAAAAGATCTTAGAAGGGGAAATTGCAGATAACAAGAACTCAGAAAACCCTAAAAAACAGATGAAATCTGAGTTGGATTCCCCTAGATCGTATACCGACTTATATTCAAAAATAGATTGGAAAATGCCATGGGACACACCAGAAAACAAAGAGCTGTTTTCTAAAAAGATTAACGTATTTCTCTGTCCGGGAAATCCGGCTTTTCTACAACAGGAAAAAGTAAATTCTGCTTTTGGTTTGACTCAATATGTCGGCTTGGGGGGAATCGGTGAAAGAACCCCGTTTATGAATTGGAAAGAAAGTAAAAATCGTGCTGGAGTGTTTTGCTATGACGAACCTACCCCCCTAAAAGCTATAACCGATGGGCTATCTCAAACCATGGCAGTCATAGAAACCGATTATCAGCTCGGCAGTTGGTCGCAGGGGGGGACAGCTACACTGCGTACCATCACTGGCGAGGAAATACATTATCTGGGTGGAGGACTCCCCTCTGGAGGAAATCATCCCGATGGGACAAATATTCTCTTTGCCGATATGTCAGTCCAT
>JAKBAI010000161.1 GCA_021809185.1 Planctomycetota bacterium | reverse complement strand
GGATTTCAGTTTACCGCAAGAAGAGGTAGATCGATTCATTAAAGAATATGGAGGTTTTATCCCTTTCTATCGTAATGCACCTCAAGAAAGGGAAAAATATCGTTTAGAAGTCTTTAATGATGCTTTAAAAAAAGGGGAAATCATTGGATTGCGGAGATCGATCTTAAATTTAGGCAAAATTCATTTTAGCAAAAAAGCACCCCGAAAAATCGAAGAGCAATTGGATAAAGTTACCGATCTCAAACGCTTAGATAGGATGCAAACTGCTCTTTTTGAAAAATCGGTCCAATCCTGGAAGGAGTTGCTCACGATTGCTTAGGTTTAAGAGATGATTGTTACCCAACAAAAAAGCTAGAACTTCTTGCCGTTGAATCGCTATGGCTCAATAATGGGATTGATTTTAAGTGCCTTGAAAGAGAATCAAAAAGAGGAGGTGATAAAAACGATGAAAACTCTAGCTGAACAAAAAGAATTAGACGAAATGGATTTCAGTTTACCTCAAGAAGAGGTAGATCGATTCATTAAAGAATATGGAGGTTTTATCCCTTTCTATCGTAATGCACCTCAAGAAAGGGAAAAATACCGTTTAGAAGTCTTTAATGATGCTTTTAAACAAGGAAAAGGAGAGGGGGAAAAACGAGGAGAAGTCATTGGATTTCGGAAATCGATCTTAAATTTAGGCAAAATTCATTTTAGCAAAGAGGCACCTCAGAAAATCAAAGAGCAATTGGATAAAGTTACCGATCTTAAACGCTTAAATAGAATACAAACAGCTCTTTTAGAAAAATCGGTCCAATCTTGGGATGAGTTACTAACGATTGCTTAGGTTTTATAGATCATTGCTTAGGTTTTAGAGATCATTGTTAGCTAACAAAAGCTAGAACCTCTTGCCGTTGAATCGCTATGGTTCAATTATGGGATTGATTTTAAGTGCCTTGAAAGAGAATCGCATTATTCGCACTGTCGGTCCATCGGGCACGAGCAAATGGAACAAGATCGAATATCAGTTGGTTTAGTCACATCTTGCGGAAGAATCCGGGATGCGTCGCTGGAGAGCTTGGAGATTGTGGTCGAATCGATCGGTTCGAAATCCACGAAAAACTCGATAAAAGTGAGTATAAGAAAGGCCAAGAAGTAAGTGACTAATAACTAGCAGAGTGTTAAATCAAGTAGTACATCTTTTATGGAGAATGAAACGATGAAATCCGTCCACATAGCAAGTGATTTCCGGTAATTGATTTGGAGTAAGTTCTAACTTTACGATCAGTTAATAACTCTTTCTCTTCGACTATGTGTCTCTGGAGATAATCGGAATAAAATTAAACTACAGAGACCCAAATCGAAAATTAACACCTTCCCGATTTACCATTGTTACAACAATCGAAACCAACAATCATTCACTTAAGATAATTATATCGCAACAAAAGGAGCTAGTTGTGGATTCTTCCCGGATTTATTATTCCGCCGATCTAGATCGACAGTTTGCAGAAAAGATTCGATCTCTATTCTTTGATCATCTTCTTTGTGTTGGCCAATGGCAAGTGCAAATTGTCGAAGCGGAGATTTATCACTACTCTCATTCCTTTCCAGATGCTTTTTGTCACCGGCATCCTGATCAACAGAAACAGAATCACTGGTACTTCCACCAGAAAGGGAAAAGCTTTCGCGGGGGGACGTTCAAGGGGGTCGATATCTCTTTTGGTGAAAAGGGATCCCATAGTGGTATTCTAATTCGCGCGATTCAGTTACTGAATGGTGATCGATTACCCGCAGAAAGAATAGAAGGACCATCGCTCGTTGTCGATTTTTTGCTGAATGCCAGTGGCTTTGAGAAAGTTCAAGATTTAGCGCGAGTCTGTACGTACCCAACTGACGATAGTACCAACGCGGTTTATTTGAAGCGGCAAAAAATGAATCCTATCTCGATTTATCGAAGCTGCCGAGTGGGATTAATTCTCGATAAAGATAAATTCGCATCGATGTGGCCATTTCTCTACCTACCACTGCGATACATATTATACCCAGAAAAACTCCTAAAACGGCGGGATACGATGATCCTCTGGCTATTGATGCAGGGATATTCCACCGCAGAAATTGCACCATTGTTTTCAGGTCACAGGCAAGAAAGGAACTATCTAAATAATCCGAGTCCAGAAATGAAGAATCAGAGATCATCCGTACAATTTATTCGCAAAGTTCAAGAACAATTCAACCTAGGTTATCGTCAAAACTCGATCGATTTTCTCTGGGAGTCTTTTTCAAAAAATCGGCACGAGCTCCGCATGTATCGCCAGCTTGGTGGCTTCTGGTTCAAGCAATTTTCAGAAATGAAACATCTTCCAAATCTATTTAATTCAGTAGCTCGCGATCTACCAAGCAATATCTGCGATGCTTAGGTGCGAGGCTTAGGTGCAAGGCTTAGAGGCGATGCTAAGGAAAAAGGTATTTTCGTTTTTCAGAATTGTTACTGCATTAAAATGCCGCATTCTTTCCATTGCCTATTTTGAAAATCTCACCTTCAATTGACTATGTATTCGGCCAAGATATGCCGGATGCGAGGATCATTACATATCCAAGCTAAATCGCGTTCCTTCTGTAAAAGTGAAAAATCACGGAAACCACCGTCAACTGCCTTACAGAAGTGTTCAATCGCTTTTTCTTTTTGCTGTAACAGACTATATAGTACCATGAGCTGGAAATGAACTTGATAGCTATCCGGTACCAACTGCAGCATTTTCAATGCGAGCTGCAAACTTTCCGAAAACCGTTTCTTGAGGAGCAGATTCCTGACTTGGCAACGGAGCATTTCCAGATAGGCAGAGTGTCTTGATAAAATGGCACCATAAAAATCGATTTCAAAATCCAACTGGGATCTCCCAGCCAATTGAGCAAGGGAAAGGTTTTCGGATCCTATTTCCTCAGCCCCATTTTTTTTAAGATTGTTATCGTTATTGATTAGAGGAGATTTTTTAATGGAATTCGAACTAGAATTCGGTTTTGGTTTCTGAGGCATTGCTCTTCTCCCTGTTTATCTCAGTATTCACCAGATATTTCCTAGATGATTGTTATCCTATGTCTAGCAAATATTTAAGTTATATAATTGTTATATCTTTATTATAAACCATAGAGCGATTTAGATCCAAGAGCATTTTGTTGAAAAATGCAAATAAATAATATTAAATAAGTTGATCAACTTTCCGCTGTGAAATAATATCTGGAATTAAGTTGAAATGAAATTACAAAGATCTGCTGCTTGCACGTAAGTAATCGAAATAATCCCCTAGGACAAAAGGGGATCTTAAAAATCAATCAGAGTTAGCCGACACAATCCTTCGAAAAAATGCTCTCTTAAAATAGTTTTTTAATGGGAGGGATCCGAAACTTTATTGGTTTCCGCAACGGAATCCAGAAAGCGAATTTGCGCGCAAATTGCGAAAGCGGTATTTTCACATTTAAGGTTACCATCTTGCAACGATTGATAATATCCACCCGATAAAACGGAGCTGTATTTGGCTGTAAATTGCAAGGTATTATCCGTGGTGTATTGCAACCGATTTACATATTGCAAACCGAGATGCAAAGCACTTTGATACTGTTGAAATCGTTCAAGATCAGGCTCTTTCTGAGATCGGATTGCCCGGCAACATTCTCCCAAACTCCAGCAGTAGATCGCGCTTTGAATACTGGGATCTCCCCCTAGAATTTTCCCTTGGCGAGCTAGCCGGAACCCCCCTTCCCATACCGCTTTAGTATTACCGTCGCGATACTGATTTTTTTGCAGCCAATCGTTCATTTGCATAACCCAATCGAGATAGCTCTTCTTTTGGGTTTGTTCGTAAGCTTCGACATAGGCAAGAGTCATCCAAGCCACAAATTCTGGATCGGGGAACGCATTAAAATATTTCTGATAAAACGGCAACGCTTTTTCCATCATTGCCAATTTCCAATCAGCAGGGCGAATCCGCTGGCTAATCATCAAGCCAAATAATGCCATTCCCGGATATCGATGAATCCCCTGGGGATCGAGTTTGTTGGCATCTAGCGCATTGCCATCCTGATAACGCAATGAACCATCCGATTGCTGTTGCCGCTTCAACCATTGGCATAACTCCTCTGCTTTATTTATTAGATCTGCTGGAGGATCCGGCAATTCCCCTATGGAAGCGATCATCATCCCAGCGGTACCCAACCGATTGTTCGTTATCGAAGGCGGTAAAGGTAATCGAACCCCCGCATGATCGGGTTCGATATAGGTCTCGCTTAGATCAGATAAAACCGCTTGTTTTGCACGCGCAATTAGTTTTGGGTCCATCATAAATCGCGACAGCCGCGCTAGCCCATAGGTTGAAATCGCTTGTGACAGTAAGTTATCCCCCTCCAAAGGGGCATTCAAAGCAGGAACCCAACCATAAATAAATCGACCATTTGGTTGATTCATTCGATATAAGAACTCCTTGGCTCGTTGCAAATTCAGCACCATCCCTCGCGTAATGATCGGTAAATCATTTAAATTCTTGAACCGATTCATCCCAGAATCGATCCCTCCTATTTCATTTGAATTATTTGGAATCTGACCATCGGTTTTCCCAGCTGACACCCCAGGAGTTGCCGATTTCAAACTAGGGAGTGGATTGTTTGTTGCAGCTGGGATCGAACCGCTGACAGGCTGAATACCATTAGCGGTCACATTTCCGGAATTATTATTTGGACGATTCTTATTATTAACTGGAGAACTGGGGACAGGATTATTACCACTCACCGGCTTTGATATAATCGAATTAGGTAACCCATTTGGAGGTAATCCAGAAGATTGATCCTTATTTTTAGAACTGTTTGCGGAAGATGGAATCTGCGCTTGAACTTCTTGAAAAGTTACTAACCCATAAACACACGCACTTAGAACAATCAGTCCCAAAAATATTTTCAGCGCAAATTTTAGACGATACGGTCTTTTGATATTCTGGTTATTGGTTATCCGATTCGATTTTTGTTTGGCTGGACTCGACCCATTGAAAAAATGATTAGACTTTTTCCCAGCAATGGAATCATTTTGGGGCTGCATTTTTTGATCATCACGCAGTACATTTGTTATCGGAAACGGATTAAAGATTGGTGGATGATTCTCTTTTAGTTCACTCATGATTGAGCCTCCCTGCTCCTGATATTCTTCACGGAAAATCGATACTCTCTATTTAAAATATTATTTTGCAATTACTTATGATTAATATTTTGTTCTCTCTTTTACCAAAATTAAACTCTGTTGAGCAATTTCTAGAGTTTCAGAACGTTGCTAAATCAAAAAACTAGATTTATCGATCAAAAGAAAGCAACAACTTAGATTAAACGATTGCCTACCATCGTCGCTTGAACGACCATAATGTATGGAGACTATGTATGGAGACAATGAATAGAAGCAACGGATGTAGGCGATTCGTTGCTTAATTCAATCTTTTGACCGATTCAAACATAAAAAGCCCCAAAAGCCGATGCGATACGGTGCGATAACGCTCGTCAATTGGGGTTGGTAAGAAAAATGCTGCTGAAAGCGATTAATTAAACAGTTTCAATACTTTTAATTTTAACCTGAATATATGGCTGACGATGCCCTTTCAAACGCCGATAATTTTTTCGCCGTCTAAACTTTTGAATATACAGTTTTTCGGACGTTTCACCTAATACTTCCGCAAGCACTTTCGCTCCAACCACTAATGGTTGGCCTATTTTGACATCTCCACCATTTGCTGTCAACAGCACTTGCTTAAGCTCTAAAGTCGTCCCTTCTGCTACTTCACGATAATCGAGCTGAACAACTTCACCAACCGAGACCCTGTATTGTTTGGATCCATCTTCAAATATTGCGTACATGAACCTTTCTCTTTCCCATCTTGTTAGAACAATACCGATAAGAACAATTTATTTTTTTTCAGAATATATTCAAAAAAACCAATCCAAAAACCGTTTGAATTTGTATTTAGTTAGTAATTGAATAACATCTCCCTTATCCAACCTCTTTAAATTACCAAAGTTAGATAGGGAGGGATATTTAGGTATTTTTTGATCTATTTTTATAATTCAATTCTGAATTATTCATTTCTGAAATAACTATCCTTCACCAAAAATTCATTCTTACAATTCTTTCCTAGAGACGAATTCCCCACTTGCCTGATTTAAGTCGTTAAGTCGACCATTACCATAATTACTAGAGCAATTTTGTCCCAAGGAATCACATCGAATATATAAAACTAGGGATTTATTTCTCCAATGGCCAGTATTATAAGTAAAAATAACTGCATGTTAAACCAGATAAAAAAGAATTATATTGCAGAAAAATCCATTGAAGTGCTGAAAAATTAATCGCTCAGTATAGGAAAACATAAATCAGAGAATATCAATCAATCATTCGAGCAATTCTTTCTACTAGTCTCAAAAAAATAGACTCATAAAAAATTTTGGAGGTAATATCATATCTGCAAAGCCAATCTTTTATTCACCAAATGAGATGAAATGAATCTCTTTTATTGCAGAAAGGATATTTCAAAAAAAATCCATCGTAGGTTCAAATTTTTTTAGGTGGTGGTTTAGTTCGATTTACTCGGATTCGATAATTTTTTGATTTCCTTTATTAACCAAGGGAGGGAGATGGTCCAATTCTTTGCGAACATAATTCAACCCTAAAGCACAGCCTTCAAATGCGAGACTGAGACGATGAAGAATAAGAGATTCCTCCGTAAACGGAGAATTTTGAAAAGTGCTAGCAATGAGATAAGAACGTTTGCCAATGGCAACATAACTGATCGCAGTATCACGTGACCAATTCGACATTTTCCTCTGAACCATTTCAGGGAAAAGTCCCAGCCAAAACAGAGTATAATCCCCAATATGACGATGATATTCTCGGCGCGTTCTCCCCTCGCTTGGAAGGGACTCGGCTTCGCGTACCATGTCGGGAACCTCCTTGATCGACTTATTTTGACTGTCTTTTAAGCGATACAGCTCACTCATATGCAAAAATCGTATTAATAGATGGGTGACATAATCAATCAAAGGCGGATCGATAATACCCATTTCATTGAAAAATACATTCTCCGTAAGGCCTGCGAATAGCCGCCAGAGCGAATGATCGGGTCGAATCGATGGGTCAAACGAGGCTCCCTGATTTTCCGTTTTCCCATCATTATTATTCTCATTCTTCTCGTGGTTGGAAGGTAATGGATTCATGGGATTTACTCCGATTTTGTGCAAAGTGATCAATAATTCATGACAAAATGATTATCTCATTCAATCAATTCAAATTGAATTTAATAATTATTGTCACTCATGCAGGAGGTTAAAAAACAAATCATCACGGAAGAGGAGTGATATTAAATTATATTCAATACTAGGTATAAAAAGTCAAATGATTTGCGTCAATATCAATTTTACTGGTGCACAGATCACGCAATAAAGAATTATCTGATCGAGTTTACCAATTAAATGATGCCAAAGAAAATTAGCCGAAGAAGGTTCTCGGCGAAAGGCTTGTAAAGGTAGCAGGGGTGGCCAATTGATTTTTGGGGATCAAGAATGAACGATCAAAAAACAAAGCGAAAGAGATTTCATAGCTCGATTGCGTATTGGCGGATCCCGTTTTACTTCTTTTTTCCTCAATCGATCTCTGAGTCTCAAAAAGCTCTAGAACCGATCATCAAATATTTATCATAGAAAAAATTCGCTATCGGTGTAAGCAAAACTCTATTTTGTAATTCGCGGTGATATTGGTGTCAAAAATTTCTAACCCGCTATCATACTCGCCAACTCTTCCCTTTCTTAGACCAAATTCGCTTTTTCTCCCAACTAGCCAATTGATTTTAGGTAAACTGGTAAAGCCAGCTAAATCGGATTGTAACAGAAATGCACGAAATTAGGGATTTTCTCAAAGTTCTTTCCTTAGAAAGGACGATAGTTGGAACATAGAGAAACAAGATTATCCATAATACGCGAGCAACAGCTCCGAATCAAGGGAAGTTTGATTCAACTAGTGAATCAACTTGGGGACAAATAAAACCACGACTAGGGATACAAGGTCCGAAATCGTAATCGAGGGGGAATCATGAAACGACGATCGGTAAGCGCGATGTTATTGCTCGCGAGTTTAGGCGGCGGCTGTATGTCGTCAGGCCCAAAAAAAGAAGCACTTTCGGGCATATATAACCAGAAAGTGAATGTACAAACGGCAAGAGGGATCCAGGGACCAGATGGTCAAGAGATTCCATTGCGAAAAAATGGCAATGGTTACTTTGGACCGACCGCCAACGCCGTGAATGATGGCAATTACATTGCGCGGAGTTCGGGGGATGGTCTGGAACAGGCCGCATGGGTACCCGGTTCCAAACTCTTATCCCGCCCGATAGCGGGAGGTTGTACCAACTGTGGATCGGGTGGGGATGGAATGGTGAGCGGTGGTATGCCGATGGTTAGTGGTCCTACAATGGGAATGCCTATGGGATCACCTATGGGAATGCCTGGACAAGGTATGCAAGGACCAGGGATGATGCCTCCGCCCAAATATCCTACCTATTATCCTTGGAGTGGTATTTTACCTGTGCCCGGAATGGCCCCTCCGGGTGCCGTAGCAGCGGTAGGTGCCTTGCCTTATCGCTCTGGAACATCCCCTGTCAATTCTCGATCATCGGTTAAATTTGTCGACCCGGCAGGGATGAAGATTACGTGGGTTGGAAGTCGAGGATGGTCATCAACTCCTTTGCAAACTCCGGGAAGCTTCAACTTTGGTCAAGGGGGGATTTACCGACTAAAATTGACCAACATTCCGAATCGACCTGGCCTTCAGTTATATCCTTCGATGGAAGTTCTGCCGGTTAGTGGCAAAACAGCAGAATTCCTTGCTCACAATTCTGTCCCCGTTTCATTTAGCGAGGACGATTTCGAACAGGTTGCTGCCGGGAATATGTTAGTCAAAGTTGTTTATTTACCCGATCCGCAATATCAGGATCTGAGTAGTATCGCTGGTCCGAACGAGATCGTATCTTCTCGATTGGAACCTGGGGTCGATCCAATCCAAGAAGCGCGTCGACGAGGCTCCATTCTATTAATCCTCCGCATGGGGAACATCGATCTCCAGTTACCGAATTCTCCTGCAATGGATGCGCCGAATCCTTATGTTCAACCGATACCCGTACCAAAACCGGTTATGCCTGGAATTCCTTCGATGGTCCCTGGAGCGCCGCCTATATCAGGGGTACCACTGGCAAACCCATCTCCAGCTAAGAATCCGAATAAGGTACCTTCGCTTTCAACGTCCCCAGTGCCCAATAAAATCAATCTTCGTCCTGATCAATTACCATAAGTTGGATGTTGCCGATATGCACTAGTTTCCACTTTTGCCTATCGGTTTCTTGTTGAGGGATGATTCCAGGACTAAACAGGAGAATAACTGCTTGAGTTCTCGAATTCATCCCAAAATTTTTATTGAGGGATGTTTCTGGGACTGAACAGGAGATCGACTGTTTAAATTCTCCCATTCATCCTTGGATTTTTCATGATTCTCCTCATCTGCTATTTGGAATGAATTTTATGAAAACGTTTTTTAGAGTAATGGGGCTTTTTGCTCTCGGTATTTTGGTTCCTTCTAGCGGCACTATTTATGCCCAGAACGGTTCAATGCCCCCTCTCTCTGTCTCTAATCCCGTTCTGCCACCAGCACCATTTCTCTATGTCAAATTGATTTTACCCAAAGAGGGGAAAACCACGTGGTTGCCTGGCACACCTTCCGCAACCACTTACAACGAACCTACAGCAGTAGCGATTCGCCCCGGTTACATGTATCGATTAGAACTCAGTCATTTACCTGGTCATCCAAACCTCAAGCTATTCCCGACGCTGGAAGTCCGTGGTAGTCTGCATCCGCCCAAAGGTCAGGATATTCGTAAATACCCAGTACCCGTTGTACTCAATGAGAATGATATTGCCAAAATAAGTAAAGGAACTTTCATTACCAAGCGTATTTTGCTAGAGAATCCGCACCATGCAGAGCCAGTGAGTTCTCAGCAAGATCAGCTTATCGAATACAATGCGCAATCTCCTGAAGAAGCAGATCGAATGTTGAAAGATCGCGGGCGTTTGGTACTTATTTTACGAATCGGAGAAAGACAATACTCATCTGCCGAGCTGGCACGCGAACAGATCATGGGTTCCGTTTGGTTTCCATTTCAACCAACACCCCCTGTTCCCAAAATACCTCCTCAACTGATTTATGGTAATATCCCGCTGTACGATCCGATTTCAGGACCAAAAGCCTCTGAAGTTGAATGTCTCTTCGATGGCGGGGATCGCAACCACAACTTGGGAATTGGCCCCGACAATCAAGTCAATGGTCTCGATCCTTCGGATACCGCAATCGAATACCAGACTTCGAAAGGGAAAAGGGTTACTACTTCCAATCGAGTTTGCATCTGTGTGCCCCGATATATCGCTATACGTAATGAATTGTATGTTATGAATGAAAATGCCATGCGCAGACTCGTTTCCGAACATACCATCCGTACGCCGGTTCCCGTGCATCAGCTCCGCATTGCTGATGATGTCTCTAAAATAGATCGGCTTGCTGGCTATAATACTCGCCAGCGTCCCTCCGGAATCGAATCGAGCATTTCAGCGAAAGCGGTAGATCAGTTGCGAGGCCGACCAATGGCCGTTGCTATTCAGAAAAAGACGAAAGTTGTCGCTCAGGTCAAAGAACTGGAAGAATTGAATGGCTATCCGAATTGTCAGATGATGCTGGTAAAATGGATGGAACCAAAACAACCGGATAGAATTGGGCAAATTGTCACTTTTTATCTACGCTACCATAACGCAACTTCTGGTGATCTATCGGAAGTTATTGTGAGTGATAGTTTAACCCCGCGATTAGAATACATCGAAGGGAGTTACAAATCGGATCGAGCGGTCACCTTTACGGCGGTACCTAATAATGGGGGTTCGCTAACTTTGCGTTGGGCAATCTCTGGAAAACTTAAACCTGGTGAAAGTGGTATCGTTACCTTTAAAGCCAAAATCCGCTAGACACCAGAGAACTAGACTCCAGAGAATTCTCGATCGTTCAAAGAGACAGATAATTTTTATTAGGCAAAATGAGTTTCAGATAAGGGATGTTGGGATGATCGATTGAGTCGAAAATCCGTAAATCGAAAATCCCAATATCAAGAGAACTAAAATCGAAAATTGGTTGGGCGAAGTTATTCTAATCGCTAATGAATAACGAAAAGCGGTTTACCAAGAACTTCCGCTCGCGGGGAAATACCTAAACCGGGTTGAGTAGAAGCACTTAGTCGGCCATTTTGACGTTGCGGAGCACCAGTCGCAATCGATACGGTTACATAGCTATTAAAATCTGTACTACTGAATAAAAATTCGGGTGGTGTGCTATGAGCTAGATGAGCGATTGCTGCGGTGGTAATATCTCCACCCCAAGTATCTTCTAGAGTCATCCCGATGCCGAGCTGAACACACAGATCGCGGATCTGTTTAATTCTGGTTAGCCCGCCCAGCTTACTGATTTTTAGATTGACGGCATCCATCGCCTTATCTCCATACGCTCTCAGAAACATCGATAGACTATCGATATTCTCATCGAGAATGAACGGATGGTCACAATTCTGCCGGATATTCAAACATTCTTCATAATTTATACAGGGTTGTTCGATATACAGATCGATATCGCGAACCGCGCGGGTAACCCTTTGAGCTTCGTGCTGGGTCCAGCCGGTGTTCGCATCCGCAACTAATCGATCTCCCGGTTGCAGCTCATTGGCTACAGCGCGGATACGTGCGATATCGGTATCCGGGTCGCCTCCCACCTTTAACTGAAACCGGCGATAGCCTTCGCGGCGATACTCCGCAACACGAGCGGCCATCAGATCCGGGGATTCCTGCGAAATAGCGCGATATAAAATGAAATCGTCTCCATAGCGGCCCCCTAGCAATTCGCATACAGGTAACTTCGCTTGTTGCCCTAGGATGTCCCAGCAAGCAATATCGATAGCACTTTTCACATACGGATGCCCTTTGAGCAGAGAATCCATTAGGAGATTCAGTTTGCCCAATTCTAGCGGATTACAACCAATCAACTGGGAGCCAATTTCTTGCAATCCCGTGCGGACCCCCGCTGCATAGGCGGGTAAATAAGCAGGACCGAGCGGGCAAACCTCGCCATGACCGATGATCCCCTTATCGGTCTCCACGCGCACAATAGTGCTATCAAAAACGGTTACCGATTTTCCCCCAGACCATTTGTAGGTGGTTTCATGGAGCGGTAATAGCACCTGATAGACATGAATCGAACTGATTTTCATCAAATTAATTCCTAAATATATTGAAACTAAAATACACTGATACGGGAGGTGGTTTTATTAGTCTGTTTTAGCTAGAAATGGAATGATTGAACCAATCATTCCAGCAGATCTCCTTTCAAAAGAAAATCGATCGAAATAGATCTTCTATATCGGTCGATTTCCTCGAAAGGTGATTTCTCTGGACCCTAAGTCACTCAGAAAATGGAACGCCTAGGGGCACCTAGAGGGACTAAGGGGGACTAAGGGTATTCGAGGGACTAGTTTGGAACAATCGGTTGCCAGCTCTGACCTTCCGAGAAAAGTCCATTGGCGCATTCCGGTCCTTGAGAATTGATAGCATATTCGTTTGGATCTGGTGCATCGGCAAGTTCACTAGCAGCGATAATGGGATCCATGATTTCCCAAGCTCGTTCAATTTCATCACTGCGCATAAACAGAGATGCTTCCCCCTGAATGGCATCGAGAAGCAATCGCTCATATGCTTCGGGGAGCTGTTGCCCCTGATACGCTTGGCCAAACACGAAAGAGA
>JAKBAI010000402.1 GCA_021809185.1 Planctomycetota bacterium | reverse complement strand
TTGTTCTTGAGAAAGGTTTATAGTTATATTTATATATTTAATCATATATTCTCTTCAAGTTATCCATTTCTGCAGCAATACTTGGTCTTAAAGAAGCGGGGAGATGATCATGTTTGTACTTTCGATGTCTCATCGTTCGATCGGATAGACGTATTCCGCAGATGGCCATTTTTTTCCGAATTTTTAGCCAGACCTCTACAGAGGCGTTCTCTTCAGCTAATTTCCAGGAAGCTGGAAATACCCCCTCGAGACCTTCAGCAAGGGCTTTCCCAGCATCGATGCGTCGATAGCAAGGTTTTCCTTCCATCTGTGTTATTAGTCGATAAGTGGGTTTTCCATGGGGTTTGGCATGGATTTGATGATGAAACCGTAATAAATTAGGCCAATCAGGGGTTCTCGAAGTCCACTTAGTGATATTCTTTAAATCAATGGCACGAAAAGTTAGATCATCGGTACCCCAAGCAAGCAAATAAACATCTTCTGTCGTTCGCAGTTCAAGTAAGGACGTATCCAATTTTGGCACTCGAAAAACGACCAACCCTCGATCTTGTTTCTTAATCTCTCCTCCCAGATCTCGCACAATTTCGTCACATGCAATCGCTTCTAATCCTGGATGTACTAGAGCAAAGCAGGGGGGAACTGCCTCTCGATTTACTCGAACCATTTAAATTCTTTCTCAATTACCCTAACTAAATCTCTATTTGATTATATAAACTATACCTTTTTACCTTTTAAGATAATATTTCCTGAACTCTTCAAAAAACAAACAAATCAATAGAAGTATCGAAAATTAATCTATTTTATCAACTAAAAATATATATTTTTATCGTTCATGCACTGAATCAAACTTTTTTCAAAATCAGTTCAAGAAATACTTGAAAACCAGGTAAATCTGATTGTTCGAAGTGATTTCATTTATATTTCATGCAACACAAAAGGAATTATTGACTAAACTCCCCTTGTCGAATCACACCTTAAAATTATACAATTCACAATTGCGAATGAAATGTCTGCAAACAAAAAAATCTTGATTGCTATGATTTTGGGAGTTGATAAGTGGATTCACCATTAATTGATTTAAGGATGCTTTTGATTGAGAAAGAGGATTGTGACGCAGGAACCGTAGGGAAAATCCGAGAAGGGCTAGCACAAGGAGGTGCTCAATTTAAAGTTTTACGGGACATTCAGGATACTTTAACCAAAAAACTGGAGAATGCACCCCCTTCTTTGGTGAAAAAGCTACATCTCAAGCTTGGAGTAGCACGTTATTTCCTTGGGTTCATGGATATGGCAATTGAACACTTGAAACAAGTAGAAGTGGCGCTTGGGTATTTTTATTTGGGAAGAGCATATTTAAATCGGGAAAAGTATTCAGAAGCTCTGGGAGCTTTCGATAAAGCAGAAGCTGCTGGATATTCTCATATTTACGTTCAACTCCAACGAGCGGGGGTTTATCGGCAAAGTGGGGAAATTGTCCAGGCTCGAAAGTTGCTTTCTAAATTACAGGAACAATCTTCGCATAGTGCAGATTATCATTACCAACTCGGTTGTTGTTTAATGCTTGAAGGGAACAGGTATTCTTCGATCAAATCATTGGAGCGAGCTGTTGAATTAGATCCTAGCCATACGGGGGCTTTGTTTCAGCTCGGATATTTTAATGATCTTTCTGGCAATGATGAAGAAGCAATTCATTATTATGAACGATGTTTGAAATATCCTCCGGTTCATAAGGGGGTTCTTAATAATTTGGGAGTCTTGTACGAAGATGTTGAAAAATATGATAAGGCCGTAGATTGTTACCAACGATTAGCTAAAATCGACCCACAAGATGAGCGAGCGAAACTGTTTCTGAAGGACGCAGCAGCTTCTCAAACCATGACTTACAATCCAAATGATGAGTCCGATTCTGTTTCGAATCGCCAAGTTCTGGAAATTCAACTCACCGATTTCGAACTTTCCGTTCGAAGTAGAAATTGTTTGAAAAAAATGGGGCTTCGAACTCTCGGAGATCTCACTCGGGTTACAGAACAAAGTTTACTAGCAAGTAAAAATTTCGGAGAAACTTCGCTAGAAGAAGTCAAAAAGATCATGGTAACCAAGGGTTTGAGGGTAGGGCAATCTCTGGATCAGGGCGCACAATACGATTTTCGCAACAAACCTCAGCAAACTTTAACCCCCGAAGAACAGGCGATGTTGGCTCGGCCAGTCAGCGATTTGAATCTTTCTGTTCGTTCAAGGAAATGTATGAATCGCTTGCAAATTGCAACGATTGGAGAATTGGTTTCGAGATCTGGAGATGAATTGATGGAAGCGAAAAACTTCGGAATTACTTCTCTGAATGAAGTTCGAGAAAAACTGAAAGAAATGAACATTAAATTACGTGGGGACTAATTTTCCCTATTTGGATTGTTGAATTCAATCTTTCTCTTGGATTAATTCATTTCAAGCAAAACGGAAAAAGTTTTGCTTGAATTATTTTTAGGAACATAAATTCGTTCATAAATCTGTTACTAGGATTACTTAAAACGGATTACTTATTGTTCATTAAGTTTAATAAAAAGTAGGGGACAGCAAAAAGTTATTCTTATGGCATTCCGA
>JAKBAI010000160.1 GCA_021809185.1 Planctomycetota bacterium | reverse complement strand
AAAGTTTATGAGTGTTAGTTTATTACATATTGTATCGTATTTACGTTCAAGTTCTTTCTCTTAAATACTATTTTTGTAGCAAAAAACCAAAGTTTGATTCCTTATGCTTATAAGATAATTTAATCATTCTTATTTCTATTTATTTGATAATTTTGAATGTCATCCATGTATTCTCGACCATAAAAATAACTATTCGGTGGAGAATTCATATTTTTTTTGAAGTGCTTAACTATTTCCGAAAAGAAATAGACCAGAAAACTTGCCCAGGGAGATTTCGAAATCAATTTTTTACCCGTTTGAACGGAAGAAAGTTTGTCAGTTTTATTTTCAGAATCATTGTGCTTTAATTCAAAATTTTGATGTTGCCACTCTTGATTGATTGATTTGCATAATTTTATCATTTCCATTAAAATAGAATGAATTTCCTGGGGGGAATGGTTGCTTTTTTTCAGAAGTTGCTTTTGCAATTGAAGAAGTTTCAGATAATTAGAAACGATAGTTTTAGAAATATCCAATTGTATAGAAGCTATACCATCTAGCAATTTTGGTTGTAAAAGATCAGCTGATTTTATTTTTGGCAGATGATCAAATTTAGCGATAAGCTTTAAATGGGTTGATAATAACGATTTCAAGTTATCCATCTCTTTAGGACGAAGGAATTGAAAAAAAAGTTCATTGATCTCTTGCCAGGGAAATTTAGACATTTCTCGAAAAATCAATTCGGATTCCTTGTTTGCATCATCATCTATCTGAATTTGGAGTATGGATATTTGCTCAAAGTAGATATCCCATTGTTCCTTTAAATTCTGAAATTGAGCTTGTAATTCTTTTTGAAACTGCTGATATCGAATTACCCCAGCTTGGTCATTCATAGATTCTAACACGGTTTTCAAAGCGATCATTTGCTTTTTTATTTGTAAAAGCTCATTTTGGGTTTCTGCAGAAAGGAGATCTAGTTTTACCTGATCGATCTGATCTGTCAACTGCTGGATCAGATTTTTTGCTTTCTGTATTGAACCGACTTTCAAATAAGGCTCTACAAGAGTAAACCATTGCTTTACTCTGTGAGGCACTTGGGAATTCGGGAGACGATTTTCAGGTAAGCGCGACAATTCTGTAAATTTAATAACTGGTCTGGGATGTTCATAGCGATTAAGCAACGAAGCAAGAGGATCGATTTTAATTAGATAGGTATGATCTTTGGGTGGAGAATTGACAATTTTCTTTAATTCAATTTGTATTTCTGATTGAATTGCCAGCATCTCCTTTAGTTGGATAACATCTTCTCGCTGAGGAAATATGTCAAATTTCCAAACCGCTAGTGATTCGATCAAAAATTCATTTTGTAAATAACTTAAGATCTTTTGCTGGTGTTTAATGAACTCTAGAAAAGTGACCGAATCTTTTGCGCTTAGGAGTAGTTTCCAAAAATCTGATTTATCGAGCCATTTTTTGTCTAAATGGCAACACCACAAACTCTGCATATTCAATAAAGAATCGGCTACTAATGGCAAAGAGGTCTTCGTTTTATAAAAAAATGATCGATAACTCTCGTATAAAAAAAGATGTTGCTGATGGATCAATTCACTTAGATTCCATTTGCGATAATTCCTCGCTAATTTTTGTTGTACTATCAAGCGATCCAATGGAATTTTGATGGCAGTTAATTCAAGCAAGAGGACGTCTAAATCGGTTTGAAGCAGAGCATCCTTTAACAAGCGAAGGATCAAATAGCAATCTTTCTCTGGATACGATTCATCGAGCTTAAAGCCGATGTTAGTTGTTGTAGATGAAAATGGTATTTCAAATGGAATTTGCATAAACAAATTCATGATCCCTTGGATTTTTTGACGAACGGAAAAGATAACTTCCGGAGAAAGATTTTTTTTAGGTGATTTTTTTAACTGAACGACTAATTCCTCTCGGCGGTCATCCAATTCTTTCAACCATTCATCAGCGAAAATCCCTTTTCTGTCGGCATCGATTGCGAATATCAACCTTTTGAGGATTTTCAAGAACTTTTTTTCGAGCTTTTCTTTACTTGCCTGCGTTTCTAACATGTGTATACCATTTTGATGTTCGATAACAAAACGATCATCAAAAACAGTGATGTTCCTTTTAAGAGAGAACCATAAACTATAAATCCTACGCTCTTTTCCAAGTAAGGTATTTAATTGCTTTTTATCCTGCCAGTCGATCTGAATTAAATTTTGCAAAATAGCATATTGCTGATTCAGAAGTTCATCTTCCGATTGGAGTATTTTCTGGATCGATTTATTTTGAAGATCGTTATTTAGGGAAAATGTCAGATGCTCTAGCTGAGAAATCAATTGATTCAGGCGATTGAGAAACAGGAACTTATTTTGTTGTTCGATTATTCGGTCGAGCTGTACTAACAAAGTATCGACTCTTAAAATTTCCACGTACCGGCAGGGAAAATCGATGGCAAAGAAATTTTTGCGGAAAGATTTCATAGCGGCAGAATAGTCTCGCCAGAGCTTTTGTTTGTCCTCGATTTTTTTAGTTTGCTGACCATGTGCAACGGACAATAAAAAAGCGAGCAATTGATTTTGATAGATCCCATTTAGATCTTGGATCTGTTTTTGTAAGATTTCATTCGCTAATTGACAACGAAAATCTTTAGGATTTAGCTGCTGATCAATACTGCGGAAAAGTGCAAATAGATTACTTGAATGCCGGGCAATATCTTCTAGACTATTTTTCTCCAAATCGTTGCTCAGATCCGAGATGAATTGGATCAGCTTATTTCGATTTATATCTAAAATGCTTTGGGTCGGAAAGTTTAAATGCAATAATCCCATTTTGATTTCTTGAAGAGGGGCTAGCAAATCCCTTAGATTGTTGGGTTTCTCATTCAGATTGTTGACGATTTCAAACCACTTGCGGAGAGCGAATTGTAATCGCGCTAAAAATATTTTGGGTGAAGATAGATCATCTACGAATTGCTGCACTTGTGCTATTTGCTTCTCTAAAACGGCGACATTTTTTTCTCCAGATTTGAAACTTTCTAAAATGTCGTTTTGCATTAAATTGCGTAAAATTCCTTCTGCATTTTCCGTGCTCCATGGTGAAACCTCATTGCCTATCAACCATCGATCCCGAGCTGATTTGACGATAGCAGCTTTTTTCTTCAAAAGCTTTGCTTTTTCGTTAGTATTCGCTAATTTCTCTGTTAAAATTGCCTGATAGCGATCGGCACAAAGTTCTGCTAACTCGTTTTCAAATTGGCCAATCTTTTGAATTTTTGCAATCATATCTATCAAAAAAGAATCTTGATAGGTTTTAATAATATCCCGAAAAGGTTCTTGCAGGATCAATTCAGAGGATAATTTAGAAAAATGCTTAATAAAATCTGGTGATTTGGTCAAGGGTAGAGGTTCCAAAGTTGCTTGGCCCTCCATGACCTTTTTCACCTCATCACAAAGTTGAGTTAAATGAATGCCGACCTCTCGGTTTTTTTCTTTTTTTGCTATCAACTTCTTGAAGTCATTTAATTCCGTAATCCTTTTGAGTAGAGAACTTAAGGCTGATTGGAGATATTTACTCGAAATTTCTGGGTTATTCGTTTCTGCCGCTTTGGATAACGACCATATTACTTCTGTGTGAATTTCCCAATGAATTTTTTCCATTTTTCTGGTAAACCAGAGTAAGTCAGGATTGCTTTTTAATTGCTTGATTTCTAAAGTCCATTCATGGAGCAACGATCTCCATTGATCGATCGATGAATACAACTCTGCTCTTTGATTATCCGTGAGAAACTTTCCCATTCTCGCATCTTGAACTGGTTTGTCGACCGATTCTTGCAAATGCTGGCACTCTTTTTCGATCTTTTGCAGTAAAACAATAAATTCTCTCGGAACCCAATTCCTCGGTTTCGACTCAGAGGAGGATTGATCGATCGATGTTTTGAGATTATCTCTAAATCGGACGGTAGACCATCGATTCTGATCCGGGTAATATGCAATCTGAACGGTTCGATCCCCTCTCTTAAGGATTCGATCGTCCATAACGATAAATCGATATTTTACCTGTTGGCCAGGTTTCAATAATTTCTCCCAGTCTGGAACATATTCAAAATCAAAAATATCTTCTTGCTTTGCTATATTCTGGAGGTCCATTTTAAGCTTCTGGCTGGGACCATCCCCAATCTGATACTCAAAAATGATTTCGCTTATTTGATGGTCTTCTTGAATCTGAAATCGAATCGGCCAACGATCTTTTATACTTTTTATCACTGGTTCAATATAAAATCCTATAGGGTTGATTATTTTGGGCGGCTGATCTTCTTCGACATCGATCACTATCCATTCGTTAGGGAATAATTCTGCATTCCCCGAATCGTCTTCAAGAAGAATTCTAAATTTGCCTTTTCTCTCAACTTCCCAGGTGGCAATATATCGCCTCTGCTCGAGTTGCATTTTATGGTTCTCGATCTTTCCCCCATCGGAATCTGCACCTGCTTCGTTATCATTCATCCATTGCAATATGGCTCTCTTTGGAAGATGATCAAACTCTAACTGCAGATGGATTTCAGAGTATTGTCTAACTTTCATTGGGATCAAACCCTCTATGATGTTGCCTTTTTGATTCCTCCAATAAGCAGGTAGTTTACTTTCTATCTTGGCATGCACAAGCTGAAACGATTGACGCACCTGGATTTTATACCAATTACTTATCTGATTCCCAATTTGGATGGCATAGAGATTATTTTTTTCTAAATCTTGATTATCCTTTAAGGTGATCGAATAAATTTCATTCCCATCATACTTCAAAGGTAAATGAGAAAGATTGCCTTGGTTATCTTTCAGGAGTAATTCCCCAACTAACTGTTTTTCTGGCTTTTTACTGCTAAACTCGAGATACGCGGAGATGGTTACAATTTCTCCTTTTGCGTATTGAATATTACCCGATGGGACGATGATTTCATAGAAGAGGGTCGATTGGTTTTCTGACCAAGGCAAAAAAAATCTTTTAAAACCTAGAGAAAAATTTTGTAATCCTAGTAGCGGGTAGATCATCAAGAGCAATAATAGCCAGGCGATCCAGATCGAAAAACGCATCTTTCCAGGTACGGCAACGGGATGCTTGAGCCGATGAGCCTTACTCTGCACTTCCTGCAAGATCTGAATATAAAAGTCAGAATGGATTGGTGAGATACTAAGTTGATTTTTGAGATCGACGAGTAGACTCAGTTGTTCTTCTAAAGAGGGATTTTTCCTATCAAATTCTTTAGCAATTTCTAAAGGGGTAATTCGCTGATTCCAGGCAGGCAACCAGATTTTTCGCAATTGCCAATATCCCAATCCAAATAATAAGCAGAGACCCAAGGTGCGAATCGTCACAGGAAAATTGAATGCCCAATCACCCAGTAACCAAGAAAAAATAAATACAACAATTGGAAAACTACTTAATAGAGTAGCATAGAATAAACGATCCCGATAAATCGTTCGAATGATCTGACGAAATTCTAGGTCGATTGTTTGCGGAAAGTTTGAATCATTGTTACGGAAAGAAAACACAAAATTCCCTCCTGATTATTTGGCAAAATAGCTACTTTGTTGCTTATTTTGAATCGATACTACTTATTGCATTCAAATGAATTATTAGTCACTAAATTAGTGAGTTCTATACGAATGGAATCAAGATATAAACGATAAAGCTTCTTTCAATCTTGAAAAAATTTCCTCTTTTGGTTCGATTCCGATCGATAAGCGAATTAGATTTTCCGTAATATTTTGGCGATTTTTTTCTGCGGGAGAATCGTAACGATGCGATGTCGACCAAGGGTAGCTAAAGGTTGTTTGCAAACAACCCAAGGATGGGCTAAACGAAATTGCTGGGCTGTGTTTAAATAATTGATTTACTTGTTGTCGATTTCCGTTTTTGAGAGTAAAACTCATCATAGAACCAAAACCATTTTGAAAAATCTTTGTTGCAATGGTATGATCAGGATGCCCTGTTAAACCGGGGTAAAAAACGTTTTCAATAACTGGCAAAGTCTGTAACTGTTCTGCTATCCAAAGAGCCGATACTGATGCTTGTTGTAATCGAATTGCATAAGTTTCGAGCCCCCGCTCTGCTTGCCAGCAATCGAAGGGGTTTGCTGAAAATCCCCAAACACTGCATAATTGGTTGGCAAAAGGAAGAATTTCTTTATCTTTCCCTGCAAAATACCCTAACGTAACATCTCCGTGACCTGACAATATTTTGGTTAAACTTTCCATGACAAAATCGATCCCCCAGTCGATCGGTCTGACCAGATTGGGAGTGGCAAAGGTGTTATCGACAAAAGTTAGAATTTTCTGATCTTTAGCTTTCGCAACGATTTTAGGAATATCGATGACTTGTACTAACGGATTAGAAATGGTCTCCCAAAAGATCATTCTTGGTTTTTGTTGAAGTCCTTTCTCCAATTCTTTGCCGTTCGACAAATCAGCAAAAATAGTCTCGATTCCTAACCGAGGAAGTTCTTGTCGCAGGAGGGTGCTGGTGCGCCCGTAAAGGGAACGCGATGCCAAAATTCGATCGCCTCGGCGCAAAGTCGTCAAAAACCCCAACGAAAGTGCCGCCATTCCTGAACCGCAAATAATACCCCATGGAGCCTGGTGAAGCTGATTAAGCTTAACTGCAAGATAAGTGGCATTAGGGTGTCCATCTCGAGCATAGGAATATCCAATCGCTTTCCCTTCATATAGTTCGTCGAGATGATCGAGATCTTTGATTTGATATACCGAAGAGGTAAATAGTGGAGTTGCTAACGGTTTCGTGGTTCCCTCGAAAATTCGGGAATATTCTTCTAGGGAGGTTGCTTCTGATGGTTTTAATGGCTCATCATTCGAACTTTTCATTAATTTATCCTTTGCAAGTAGTCTTTTGCAAACTGAGTATGGAGAAAATCTTACAGTCTCTTTCAGAATGCTTCGTTATGAATTCAACTCAAGAAGGACTCAAAAAGAATTCAATGAGTACTCAACAGGTTTACTTAGCAAGTTTGTGATCTCAAAAGCTCTCAAACTAGCAATAAATACTCTCATTTTCCATAAGCTTGTTATACATATCTCTTACATTTGCTTTGGCAATTCTGAATTCAGCCGATTGTATCGTCATTTTACGAAAACATCGAATTGATTTCTATAGCCTCGATCAATCGAAATTACTTGAGAATAATCGAACCTATCTTATCGATGGATCCTTAGAATGAAGCATTTAGCAGAGGCGGAAGTGGTCGGAAATTTTCTTGAAGGATAAGCATTATCTACTTTTTAAATTTATGAATTGGAAATAGATCTAACAGATCTCTTTTTGATTAGCTATATTAAAGATTGTCCTTTAAAGGGTTTCTTCTAAAGAATTGCGTCATAATGAAGATTTCATTCCCTCAAAAAACGGGTTATTGGTAAGTTCAGTTTGGGGGAGTTGGATGGTATCTTAATAACTCAAATTCAAAATGACTAAATATACAACCGTTCGTAGAAAGCGATAAATACGAAGGTAGGTTATTCTTCATTTTTTCTTGAATGGAATTAGTAATCGGTGATTTTCTAAAAATGGGATTAGAACCTCTAATCCAAATCGTTTAGCAAATTGAGTCGCTCCTTCCGGCATTAGATGATGACTATCAAAAAAGGAATCTTCCGAAAGCCAGGATCGAGTATCAATAAGCGAAACAGAATGTCTCTCTTGTATCGATCGTAACCAATCTTGAAATTGGCTTTCAAATTTTGTACTATACCAACTATGAAAAATAGTCCCTTCTGGCATCGTATATAATACGCAAGGAATTTGACTTTGTTCTAATAGATCAATTAGTTCTTCAAATGCCTTAACGGATCGTGTTCCTATTTCTCCTTTTTGTAGAGTGGAATAGTAACCATCCTTTGCTTCCTGAATGACGGTTTCTTTTATTTCCTTAGTTACACTAGAAGGGGGAAACGGCAGTGGTAACCAACCATGATCATCAAATCCAAAACGGTTGTATCTCGACCGAAGATCAATAAACGACCACTTGCTGTTAGCTAAGATCAACCAATCATCGCGATGAGTTCGCATTATTTCTGTACGATTAAGCAACCAATCGCGAGTAATACTTGCATCGAGATCAGGATAGCGGTTCAAGACTTCGAGATCCCGAATCCCGATATTATCCCAGCAAAGATTGGCACGATTGCTTGTTTCGATGATATGTTGCGTTTCCGAAATCGGATTGAAAAAAATACAGGGATGAATCTCAATCATTACGTAATCTGGCCGAATGCCATCAGCAAATATTCTCTTAAGATAAACAATATTTTGGACAGGTCCGGACCCTGGAAAAGCCATAGAAAAGAGATTGGTATTACTCAATCGAGACAATGTGGATGAATCGAGTCCCATACTGGTTCTCGAATTTCCCAGGGCAATACCGATCGGTTTCCCTGGATTTTCGGCAATGAGTTTGCGCAGTCGTTGCAGTCGAAGTGCGTAGTCGACATGATTCCAATCGGGCCGGATAAATTCCACAGTTAGAAATACCAAGGCATGGATTAGACTAATCCCGGTGATCATCCAAGCTAGTCGACGGTAACCGTTGCGTTTTTTTAGTTGCGCTGCACTGGGAGCATCGCTCTGGTAAGTTTTGGTCTCTGTAGAAAAAAGAATTTTTCTCGTTTCAAAGTTATCGGTTTCTTCATCGGACTGCCTCTTGCTTGAGAGCTTGACGCGATAAAATGGGCGAAGAAACAAGGCGATTATCTCGATACGGTATTTCATTTTATTCATCATTATCCGATTGCCGATTCGTTCAGGATTAGGATATCTCTTTGTCAAATTCCGTGTTCGAAGAAATAGACCATAAATATTTGTCATTCTTAGAATTAATTAACCGAATAACTTTAGTGTCTACCATGGATCTGAAAGAGCAGATCTTAAAGTGCAAATTATAAAAAGATAGCTTCCCTGCTCTTCGATTCATAAGTTCCTAATGCCTTTATTAGATCTGGGTCAACTGTGGGTCATTTATCAATTGTTTCCTGTTTAACGATGCTGGATACGAAGTCAATCCCGTTCTGCAAGACAAATCGAATTCGCAGGCAATCAGCAGTTCAACTTCTTAGTTTTGGCTAAAATGGGCTATTTTCCAATATCTTGTAATTTGCTATAAACAACATAATCAAGAGATAATAGTTGATTGAATTCTTAATCGACTTGATAGGGAAGTCAAATTAGAGTTACGAAGAGCAGGTTATTTGATTCAGAAAAATGGAAATCGGGAATCCCAGGTAATGCTCTATGATCCCATCATAAAGCGAAAAAGACGCTATAACATATCAAAGATCGATAAAAAACTGCTTTAAAGTAACAAAAATCCTGTTTTTTTATCGATTTATTCTCTTATATTATCCATGGATTGGATAATTGACCAAAAACAGATAGAATAGATAATTATGAAAGAAAGACTAAATAAGTGGTTATCCCATGCAGGGATCGCTTCACGAAGACAAGCGGATTTGTTAATCACCAGTGGAAGAGTAAAAGTCAATGGTGAAGTTATTCGAGAACTTGGAACCAAGATCGACCCAGCGATTCATCATGTTTATGTTGATGACCATCCCATAAAACCGGAACGATTAGTGTATTGGCTGGTCAATAAACCTCGTGATTATGTCTGCACCAATTCAGATCCGGATGGTCGCCCTCGTGCCATCGATCTCATCCCTCACGTCGATCAAAGAGTTTACACCGTTGGTCGCTTGGACCTAGCAAGTGAAGGACTATTGCTAATGACCAACGATGGGAACCTCGCAGAACAGTTAATGCACCCTAAATATGGTATTGAAAAAAGTTATGAAGTGGTGGTTGCCGGTTCTCCCTCGAAGGAGGATTTGCAACAGCTCACGGATGGAATTTGGCTTCATGAAGGTAAAATTAAAGTCAAATCGGTTCGACGACTACGATCGAGTGGTACAAATACCCTTTTACGAATTATTTTGAATGAAGGGAAAAACCGAGAGATTAGGCGATTGTTAGCAAAGTTAGGGCATAAAGTTTTAAGGTTAAAAAGGGTTGCAATAGGTTCTATTTTACTGGATCGATTACCAAAAGGAAAATCTCGAAGATTGACTGAACATGAGTTAGAAGCACTCAAGAAAATATTAGAGAATAATCGCTCTAAATTGGCAAAATCTTGATTGTTTTGGTTTTAAATCTTCTGTTATTAATACTTCTCTTAGACGATATAGAAATTGGCTTATGTTTCAGAGAAATGCCAAAGTTGTTCAAAATATACTCATAGCAGAAAAGACTTGGCTTCTTGAATTAGAATGTCCTGAAATTGCCCAGAAGATCTTTCCTGGTCAATTTGTTATGCTCCGGGTCAAAGAAACATTTGACCCGCTTTTAAATCGTGCTTTTGCGCTTTATGATGTTTGTCATTCCCCTACTCACCATTATTTTGGAATCCAGATTGTTTATGTAAGAATTGGGAAGATGACAAATCTTCTTTCCGAAATTCAACCTGGCGAAAGTTTAGATATTATTGGTCCATTGGGAAAACCGTTCTTGGATTCAGAAGAGTATTCGAAAAATAACAAATTGATTTCGTCAGATAAACGGTATTCGGAGATAGCTACATTTATAGCGGGTGGAATTGGGCAAACTCCTTTTCGGAGTTGGTGGCGATTTCTTTTAGGGGAAGAATCGTATAATGGCAAGTCGATCTCTAAACCGATCGAGAAAATTTATTTCTTTTGGGGAGCTAGGGCTGTCTCCTTTTTTGGTAGATTGGAAGATTTTTCTTCGACAAAAATCGAGATTTTCCTAGCTACGGAAGATGGGTCGAAAGGCTTTCGAGGTCGAGTTACTGATCATTTTTTTAATCTTTTTCATCCACAAATTCATCCAGAAAAATCACCGGGGCTCATCTATGCTTGTGGTCCTGAACCGATGTTAGAGGGGCTGGGGAAATGGTGTGTCTCTCATAATCTTATCTGTTTTTTATCTCTCGAAAGCCCGATGGCATGTGGGTATGGGGTTTGTAATACATGCGTTGTTAAAATAGGCAATCCTTCACTTTGGGATTATCAAAAAATCTGTGTAGATGGCCCAGCTTTTCTCGCGAATGACATTGTCTGGGATAATCAATCCAATTAATCTTGACATATAATTCTTTCTTGTTACTTTTCTGATTGAGTTTAGTTAAAAAACAATAACTTTTAGGTAAGCAATAAAAGTTGATTTTCAAAAATTCTAATACTCCTCAAGATCGACACTCCGATTATTAGCTTTTGTTATATTCTTGAATTAATTAAGATTAATTATAATTTGTCTTATGAATTAAAAAAATGAATTCTCAGCCAATTTTTAGATTCGTGAAACCACTCAAGCAATGGTGGATCAATCCCCAAAAAAAAACTGCAAATAAACAGACAAAAAAAAGAACCATTTTTTCCTTTTTTTTGTGCTTTAAAGAGATGAACTTATTTTGGTATTCGTTGGGTATTGTTAGTTCTATTTTTATTCTCTTTTTTGTATTAAAACTGAATCGTTTCGATCTCCAAAAGCCATTACATTACCAGGCCGATGATTTACTCTATCTCTCGATGATTCAAACGATGAATGAGACTGGTTGGTACTATTTTGCGGATCGCGTCGGATATCCAGACCAGATGGACTTCCGCGAATTTCCAGGCTCCGAGGGGTGGTTGCATTTGGCAATAATCAAAGGGATAGGGTTTATCGAAAAAAATCCGATCTTTCAGTTTAATTTATTCTATTTGTTAACCTTTCCATTTACAATGTTAACGACGATGATTAGTCTTCGTTATCTCAAGTTCCGCTGGGAAGTAAATATAGTGGTGAGCTTGCTATTTACCTTTACCCCATATCATTTTTTTCGAATGCCCCATTTATTTCTTGCCGCTTATTACATGATCCCATTGACGATGTTGCTGATTATCAATGCTTTAAAGAATGATCTTCGTAGTAGCGAAGGAGAGTTTGATTGTTTGGCTGACAACGGTTCAAAAGAGAGAGCGAATCGAATCTCTCTTTTTACGCAAGGAATCATTTGCTTCTTGACCGGATTTGCCGGAGTTTATTATGCATTTTTTGCTTGTTTTTTTCTTTGTCTTTCGGGAGTAGTCTCCGTTCTGAAGTATAAAGTTTTTAGGCATTTTTTGCACTCTCTTTTTCTTTGCGGCATCATATTTACCAGCTTAATAATAACCTTAATACCATCGCTGGCATTTCAGTGGCAACATCCTCAGAACGCCGATCGTACCAGGAGATTAGCTGCGGAGGCAGAAATGTATGGCTTGAAAATTACTGATCTGCTATTACCCATTCAAGATCATCGTTATCCACCACTTTGCGATTTACGTTCCATCTATCTCTATTCAGGGACTCCTTTAGTTAATGAGAATTCATTCGCTTCGATGGGCGGGATAGCTTCGGTCGGTTTTATTCTGCTCTTATTAACAGCAGTTTTTCCTCGAAAACGACCCGATTGGATAAACACACTAGCAATTTGTGCAATAGGGGGATTACTTTTTGCAACCATTGGAGGGTTTGGTTCGTTGCTTAATTTTGTGCTCTCTCCTTGGATTCGAGCGTACAATCGAATTAGTATCTATCTCGTTTTCTTTTCTCTCCTTTTTATGGCTTATCATTTAAACCGTTTTTTTGTTGTTGCTTATCGCCATCGATGGACGTCATATTTGGTATTGGGCATTCTTTTAGTCTTCGGACTAGCGGATCAAACCAGTCCATCCATGGTCCCTAATTATAATAAACTTGCGGAAGAATATACCTCCGATGTTAGATTCATCCAAAAATTGGAAAGTGAGTTACAAAACAATCCTGATCTGAGGATAACAGAGCAAAATCAAAACAATCTCCCAAAGAGGGT
>JAKBAI010000159.1 GCA_021809185.1 Planctomycetota bacterium | reverse complement strand
AGGGGAGTTTGGTGTTTGCGGAGTCATTGTTTGCCTTTCTTTGGTAAGTGAGAATCATTTTTAACCTTAAAGAATAACCATCTGATTCAGAACAAATGGAAAAGTTGTTTTAGGATTTTTTTGGGAGCAAGATTGGATTACTGACCATAAATTCCTGATTTTTGCCGTAAAGTGCTTATCATTTACAATCATGAACCCTCAATTGAGCTAAGGAAAAAAAACTTAAATGTTGATTTTCGAATATGTCGATTTCGTATTCTTAGAAACAGATCTTTTGTGGGTAGATTCGTATAAAGTTGAGGCTAGAAATTGGCGCTTGTCTGGTTATTTCTACACTTATTTATCTGGATCAGAACGCGACGACAAGAGATACTTTTTTGAACGGTCCAAGATTGTATGGAAATTTGAATTAGAACTACTCAGTACCAACACGGGATTCAAGAATTGTCAGAAAAATAGAATTCTTAAAAATATAGCGTTGAAGAATGACAATCTAAAAACAAAACAATTCTGAAAAATAATTTATATTAAAATAAAATATTTGAATTATTAAACATATATTAAAATAAATGCGGTTAAAACAACAAGGGTTGCATGAAAAATTAGTTGGCAACCATGTTCGAAACCAAATTTTGGTTCATTAAGGGCGAGATCAGCGAATTCTTCAAAATATCAATTCGATCTTAACAGGATGGATTCAATTTCTGGTGAAAAAGCAACCAATTTGAATTTAGGCATCGGGATCGGCGACTTTTCGCATATATTGCGCTAAGAGATTTTGGACCGCAAGGATTGCTTGCCATTCATCGAATCCAAAATGAATGTCATTTCCATCTTCATTTGATTTTGCTCGTTCAACAGCGCAGCTGATCCCTATATGAAGATAATCAAATATTTCGGACAAACGAGCAGCTTGGGAAGGGCTTAACTTTTGCGGGAGTGGAGGGACTTCTGATTGCGAATTAGCCCAGGTGATAGGGTCTGCAGAAACGCCGCTGGAATCATATTGATTGGGTAAGTGAAAATCGGCTTCATCTCCATGAACCGTGCCCGGAAGTGTTGGTGATGATGGAATTTCTATAACACGGCCATTATTCCGTTCGAGGGCTTTTCGATTGGCGATCTCTTCCAAAGTACCGTAAAGTAAAACCGATCTGCCCAAACTGATCTGATCCCCAGGTCGAATCCTGCGAATCTGGACCGGAGAGCCATTGATTTTTGTGCCATTGGTACTTTCCAAATCGATAAGAATAATATCTTCATCTTCTTGCTGGACTTTGGCGTGAAATCGGCTTATTCGATCATCAGATAAACGAAGGATATTTCCTTCTTCCCGGCCTATGGTAACCGGAATAGGCAGATCCTTGTAAACCCGACCTTTATCAACACCATCCAAGACTTGAAAGGTCAATTTTTTCATAAAACTACTCAAACCGGAATATTTTTTCTTTCCAAGCATTTTGTCAGTGCACACAAAATGCGTTCGTACTGTAAGCCACAAATTCTATATATAGTTCATTCTATAAAGAAACTATCTTTGAGTGAATAAATATTGTCATCTAATACCACTCATTAAACAATTTCGTGTACTCTATCTTATTTTCTCACCCCAGAGCTGGATTGTCAATTGATTATCAGAAAAGATCACTCCGGGTAAGTGGCGAAACCAGGTTAATTGACGTTTCGCGAATTGACGAGTTAAGGTTGCAATCCGTTCTTTTGTTTCCAATAAACTCATTTTTCCTTCAAGAAAAGCAATAATTTCTTGATAGCCGAGGGCTTTACTTGCCTGGTTACTCATGGGTTGAGGCAAATTTAAGAGTGATTTAACTTCTTCAATCCATCCCAAAGCGAACATCTGTTCGACACGCTGATTGATCCGTTGATACAATTCTTGCCGTTCCAGTGATAAAACCAGAAACTGTAGTTTACCATTTTTTAATTGGAAGGGAGGGCCGGAAGCTCTTTTTTCTTGCCAACCGATCTGATTTTGCCAAGAACTTAAAGGTTTTTTGGTTAAAAGAAAAACTTCTAAAGCACGAATGACTCGCTGTAAGTCGTTTGGATGCAATCGTTGAGCACTAATTGGGTCGCAGAGTTGCAGTTGTTGGTGCAAACCCGCAGCTCCTGAAGTTTTAGCTTCATCTTCGAGCTGACGCCGTAATATCGGATCAGAAGGGGGACTGTCAAAGAGGCCTGCGATAATCGCTTTCAAATAAAGAGGGGTGCCCCCAACAATTAAGGGTTGTTTACCTTTGGCCTGAATTTGTTGTATCGTTTTCTGGGTCTGCTCCAACCACCAGGCTACATTGGCAGATTGCCAGGGTTCCAGACAATCGATCAAATAATGCGGTACTCGAGCGAGTTCTTCTGGACTCGGTTTGCCCGTGCCGATATTCATGCCACGATAGACCAACATAGAATCAGCGGAGATAATTTCGGCATTGAGGGATTCTGAAAGTTCAAGTGCCAAAGCCGATTTCCCAACAGCTGTTGGTCCGCTAAGTACTAGGCAATTCTCAAATGGAGAAGGTAAAGATCGAATCATATCGCTAGAAATATTTCAAATAATCGATTATGGCTCTTTGGTAAAATCATAGATAAAAAACGTAGAGGTTCGAGCGATTGGTTGACGTTTTCTTATCTCCTCTAGACTAATATCGGCGGCAGGCGATAAATGGGGGCGGCCAAAGAGAATCGTTGTCCCTACTGCTAAGTAATCTCCGTGAACCTGAGTGTAAAAATCTGCGGTGTTCTTTATCGGGAATTGATGTAAAATAGCGGGGGTATAGGAGGGGTGGCGCCCGTACATTGGATCGCGACCAAAATACCAAACTTGGGTAGAGTGATCTCGATGTTCTTCGCACCAGTTCGTTAGTTCTTTCAACCCTTGCCCCCAATCATAATTGCTATCACTCAAACACAAATAACCGTTTTCTGAACCACCACCGAACAGATTAAAGAAGGTTAACGGATTTGGCCAGATGGTCAGGACCGGCCATAGAATCGTTCCTAAACTCACCGTTAATATCCCCTGCCAAATTCGCGGATATCGACTCGATTGTACTATAAAAGTATATCCGATACCTAGTATAATAAACCATAAACAGATAATAGGTAAAATCATCCGTATTCCTATCTGAACTCGGTAAGTAACCGAATTTAGAAATAGGAGTACAAAAATAATTCCAAGCGGGGATAACAATATTTTGCTGGAACGAATCACTAAACAAAGGGATAGAAATAGAATCGGTATAGTCAACTTTAGAGAGATTGCTACAGGAAAATAGAACCAGATCGGTTTGGTATACCAGGTTTCGAAGAGATATGCTCCGTTTCCTTTTAGATTATGTTTAATTTGATAGGCAATTCCTTCCAAACCATTGGGAAACAAACGAAAATGTTCTGCAAACCAGAGAATCGCCGTGCGAAAGCTGCTTTCGGGGAGCGCCACGGCCCATTTGACAAAACTAGCTTCTGCTTTCCAATCGCTCCCGCAGTAGATACACATCAAAACGGTTCCCAAAAAGACAATCGTCATCGTCTCTCGGCGGAATCTATGGCTCGCTCGCCAAATCTGTTGAATCATTTCTTTGACACGAATAGGGTGTTGGAAGGAAATTGCCTCATGCCAAATAAGCCGATGACATTCAACGGCAATCATCGTCAGGATACCAAAAACCAAGCCCGATGCTTTGGCAGAAAGTAAGAGAGCAAATAGCACGGTTGGAATCAACACCCTTTGACAATAACTACCATCCCGGCCACGGATATAGTAAAATACGAATAGGATGAAGCAGCTCGATATGGCAATTTCTGCGGTTGCTAACATCGAATGTGCAAGCAGATTTGGTTCCGTTGCCAAAAGGAATACTGTAAGACGGCCACTCCAAGAGTTACCAAAATTTTTGGCAAGACGAAAACTGAAAATCAACAAAAGCCAGAGAAATGGTAAATTTCCTAGCCGAGAGATTCGTAATATCTCTTCGTAGTTAGTTTCAATATTTAATTGCTTACCCGTAAATAATCGGTGTATTTTTAATGCCGTGCTTTGAATATGCATCGGTAATGGCATTGTACCCACGTGCAGAAGATTACCCATACTTTTCCCGGTGGATATACCAACTTCTTCTTCTACATATAAAGGTTCATCAAAGGTGGATCCGAGATGTGGAGCCGCAGTGACGATGTAAATCGTGGCAAATATTCCACAACTAGTAACCCAGATGACATTTATCAGATTTTCTAAACTAAAAATGCTGTATTTATTGATCGTATCCTCACGATCTTTGCCAGACATGTCATTCTCCTTTAGCCATCGCTTGATCTAGCTATCTTTTGATTTTGTCATCGCTCGATCTTGTCTTTTGTGTAGAAAGAACTTTCTCAAAACGATTATCTAACTTTTTTAAATTCAATTATTTTCGTGTGCTCATACAACAACACCGATTCGATTCCAGCGAATACTCTAAACCGATTCTAATATTCTATTCGGTTAGATGATGATATATTTTACCTATTTTGTCCAGATGAATTGCAGAGACATTCAGGATTCGATTTTTTGCTGAAGTAGAAATTGATAAAGTCGTAACTGCTCACATTCATACTTAACCAAAATAGATCGATTATTATTCTATCTTCGCCCATCATCAAGAGGTCAATTTCTTTTTTATTTTGTCTAAGTTACCCAAAGTATGACTATGGAAGGTTATGGAGAATAGAATAATTTCATTTAGGGAACCACTTTCAAACCAGATCGGAATTTTTTGTGGTCGTAAGTTTATAAACTGCGTAGCCGAGGGAATTCGGCTTGTGAAAATTCCAATATTAGCTTATAAACCCAAATTACCGAGATGGATAGAGAATAACATTAGAGATTAATATTTCGAGAACGAGACGGTCAGGAACAGGTAATCATCGTATGAAGAATTTTTTTCGAGTATTGCGAGCATCATGGAAATACCGCAAACAATTGATAATCTCGATTTTCTGCGCATTCATCGCCGCGACATTTTGGGGATTGAATTTAACGATCATCTATCCCGTTCTGGAAATCCTTGGGAATAATCAGACTTTAGAACAGTATGTGGATACGGAGATCCAGAGTTTAACAATACAGATCGATGAATTGAATCGAGAACTAGAAGAGCATCGCAAAGAGTTGAAAATACGCGAAACCTGGTTGGGTGGGGTGCGCGATCGGGAAATGCAAAGAATAACAGGAGTGATCGTCGTAATCGAGAATAAGAAAGATCGATATGAATCCTCACGCTGGCGCTTTTTGCAATTAAAAAATTATGTGATTCGCTATCTTCCAGATTCGCCGTTCAATTGTTTAGCGGCTTTGTTGGGCTTTGTCATGATTGGAGTGGTGATCCGGGCGATTTTTGAATTTTTTCAGGAATATCTGGTTGGGATGGTGATGACGCGAACGCTTTACGATATGCGCAACCAATTCTTTCGCCATGTGCTGAATCAGGATTTACGACAATTTCAAGAAAATAGCTCCTCGGAATTGATGTCCCGATTTACGAACGATATGGAGATTCTTGGGTCAGGGTTAAAGATTTTGTATGGTCGTATGATCGCCGAGCCGCTGCGAGCATTGTCATGTATATTGATTGCTTGCTGGATAAGCTGGCAGTTAACGCTGTTATTCATGGTGCTGGTGCCGTTGTCGCTATTTTTAATGATGAGAATTAGTCGGCGAATGAAGAGGGCCACACGCCGAGTTTTGGATCGGATGTCGAGTTTAATCAAGATCTTGCAGGAGAATTTCCATGGCATTCGAATTGTCAAAGGGTTTACGATGGAATCTCACGAACGGCGCCGATTTTGTGAAGCAACGAGAGATTACCGGGATAAATCGATGCGCGTGGTCATGATCGATGCCTTGGCTGGACCGATCGTCGAGTTGATGGGGGTTGCTGCGGTAATCCTCGCTTTGTTGGCAGGGGCTTATCTGGTTCTGTTTCAAACCCAATTTCTTTTTGGTATCCAGATGAGCCATTCTCCTCTGCAAATGGAAACAATGATTCAGCTGTTTGCGTTACTGGCCGCGACCGCGGATCCGGTGCGAAAATTGTCTAGTGTCTATACGAAATTGCAATCCGCAGCAGCGGCATCTGATCGAATTTTCACCATTATGGAGCGGCAACCATTGGTTACGGTCAATCCCGATGGTCACGAGTTAGGCCGGGTTGAAAAGAACATAGAATTTCGCAATGTCTGCTTTTCCTATAACCCGATGCGCCCGATTCTCGCCAATATCGATCTTTCCGTCAAATCGGGGGAGTGTATCGGAATTGTTGGCGCGAACGGATCGGGAAAATCGACTCTCTTGTCGCTTTTAGCGCGATTTTTCGACCCGGATCATGGGTCGATATTGATCGATGGCTACGATATTCGTACGGTTCATCTGCGCAGTTTGCGAACTCAGATCGGCATGGTAACTCAAGATGCCATTCTTTTCGACGAGACGATAGCCAACAATATCGCTTACGGGAATCGCTTTGCTACATCCCAACAAATCGAAGAAGCGGCCAAACGTGCTTATGCTCACGATTTTATCGTCCATAAATTGCCACGAGGATACGATACCCGCATCGGTGAAATCGGCAATAGTTTGTCGGGCGGCGAAAAGCAAAGAATTGCGCTTGCCCGGACCATCCTCCGCAATCCCAGTATTCTGATTTTGGATGAGTTCACCAGTCAAATCGATCCGGTCGATGACCATTTGATCCATCTGGCACTGAAAGAATTCAAAGTCGGTCGTACCACTTTTATTATTACGCATAAGATGCATAACTTGCAAATTGCCGATCTTATTGTGGTTATCAATCAAGGGAAAATCGAAGCGGTTGGAACGCACGAGCAACTAATGGCTATTTGCCCGCTATATCAACAACTATTCGAAGCTCCAAAACTAAACAAAGCGGCATGAACGCCAGTTAAAGATCTTGCCCGGATCTAGAACCGATGAAACAATTGCCTTAACTTGAAGTTTTTCCTTTTGGAGAAAGCGCAAGGGAATTTTGATCAGAATCTGGAACAGAGATGAGGATCGCAACGAATTCTTCCAAGCAAGAGAGAATCGTTTGGAAAATCGATTCTGGGTTAGATTGTCAATCTGGTCAACTCGTAACGGTGTAGCGGATATCTGAATGGAAGAGTCTCAATCCCTTACTTCGAGTATACCTATAAGAAGGTCGATTCCTAGCTCTATTCCTAGTCGGGCTAGATCGGTTTTAAGCACGATTCGAATTCGTTTTCAAGCGAAAACTCGTGGCATATGCCAAGTTACTGAAAATAAGTTTACAAGCAGCGAAGAAATCCGAGAATCAAGACTGGCGGCAGATAATGCCCGTTCACATCCATTATTTGAGTCGCAGATAGCACCATGGCGGTTATTTCTTTTACTGTTTATTTTCCTATCAGCAATCTATTTCTTTCGACTTGGTCAGCGCGATCTCTGGTCAGCGCATGAAGCCCGAGCTGCACAAAATGCCCAAGATATTCTCGATCACCAGCACTGGAAAATAACGCAATTGTTTGACCACCAGTATGAATTGCAGAAGCCGATCGGTTATTATGCACTGGTGGCACTGATCGCCAAGGCCACCGATAATCAAATAAATGAAATTACGGTGAGACTACCCGCGCTGCTTTCAGCTCTAATCGTTCTGGCCGTCATTTTTCTATGGTGTGCCCTAGAAAATCAGATCTATCCAGGGCTACTTGCGGTTATTATTTTGGGTAGTTCTATACACTGGATAAGTTCAGCGCGGGTCGCCCGTATCGATATGCCCTTGACAGCGACTACTACCCTGGCACTTTTTTTCTATTACCGATTCAGTTTAGCTCCCCACCGCTGGTTGATTTATATACCGACTATTAGTTTATGTTTCGCCGCTGGGTTGATTTTGAAAGGTTTGCTGGGTGTGGGTCTGCCCCTGGGAGTTATGATCGTTCATTGGTGCTATGGCTATTTCTGGAAGTTAACACGAATCTACGGCTCCTGTGTCTCAACTACCCATGAATCAGAATCCGATTTATATTCTAGATCTGGGATTAACTGCTATTCTTGGAGAATCCCGTTTGCTATTTTTCTGAGTAGTATGCTGGGGATATTGCTCGTTCTGCCTTGGTATCTAGAAGCGAATCGTCAAACTCGAGGGGAATTTTTTCGAATCTTTTTTGGGTACCACCATTTTGCTAGATTTCTGGGCAACGGAGATAATCTTGCTTCGCATCCGTGGTGGTATTACGGTCCCCGAATCATGATCGATTTTTCCCCCTGGTCGCTTATCGTTCCCGTGCTATTACTGTCGCAAAATCGCCTGTGGCGGAGGTGCCGGAAGGTTCTTCGCTTTTTGCGAATTCACAAATTGTCCTTTTACAAATATTTACCCACACCCACATTTTTATCGTTTGTCTCGATCTGGGTTTTCACGATGTTTTTGCTCCTTTCGTCGTCTCATTTCAAACGTGCCGATTATCTGCTGCCACTGTATCCAGGGTTGGCTATCGCTTTGGCAATCTCCGTGCAAAAAGTTTACATGGTTACGATTGAAACAACACAAAAATATCGGTTAGTAATTTTGAAGCCTTCTTATCTGTTTCCGGGCATACTTGTCCTGGTTTGTCTAATTTATCTCGCATACGATCAATTGATTTTGCCGAAAACGAGTGCCCCGCGGATGCAAAAACTGTTTGCTCGAGCGATTCGGCAGCAGCAGAGAGCACCTGCCAAAATCATCTTGTTTCGCTTAGAGTCCCATTTGCTGGCCTGGCATCTGAAACCTGATTTGCAAACCGTTGTCGAATGGCATGATATAAATGCTCTTCTTGCCGAACCTGGACAACATTATTTCATTACGCAAAGCGCTTTTATCAAGGAATGTCAACAATATATTCACTCCCGAAAAATTGAAGTTGTTTTCAGCAATGAAGATTGCCAGAACCGTATCTCACTCGATGAACCATCGGGGAAACATAGCCGAAGTAGTCCTACAATTAAACCACAAGTGAGTTTAGTACTGCTACGCACCTGTTCGGATTAGTGCCTTTCTTTAGGTCTCTTTTTAAGTCCCTTTTTAGATCTCTTTTTAGCAAAATCGTCATTCTTTGATAAGAATATGATCCGAGAAGAAAAATAATGAGCATTTCCCTTTACGATATTGATTCAAATGAGAAAGTAGTAACTTTTGGTGTTAATATATCTCATCGATCATCAGCTCGACCAAGAGAGTTGAGAGAGGCTCGAGCATTTTCCATTTGAAAATCATCTAGTTTCCTAACGATTTCGTTAATTTCTCTCTACAAGTTTGATTATCAATCGATATGAAGAAAATAGAGATAAAATATTGAAAGAGATATATCGATAATAAGGAAAAAGCAAATCGTTGAAGATATGCTAAAATGAATGGTCGGAAGATAATGAATACTTTGGTTCATGAGGGCTTAACGTTTATCCTACCCATTGCCAATCAAGCAAGTTGTCTAGGGGCAGCAATCCCCGCTTGGTTGACGGTGTTGGGACGATTGCAACGCCCGGTGCAGGTAATTCTGATCAACGATGGAAGTACCGATGATACGCCAGAGCGCTTGGCTCAGATGGAGGTCAGTAAAGCGATTGCTGAATTCACGGAAAAACCTGATCAAACAGTCGATATCCTTCATTTTGAAAATGCGCAGGGGTACGGCAGTTGTCTTCGTGAAGGGATTAGCCTAGCACGCGAGCCACTTATATTTTACACAGGGTTGGAGTCCGCATATACTCCTGGGGAAATTCGACTGTTGCTCGATCATCAGCAAAAATTGGAAACCGAGTATTCGATTAAAATTCACTTGATCAACGGTTTCCGCAGTTACGCAAAAATGCCCCCCTTAACTCGAAGGATTCACCAGCTAAAAACGGTATTGTTAAGGCTTGGTCTAAACTATCAACCGCGCGATTTACCAGGTTGGTTTGGCTGGAAATGGTATTTATCTTCCATGATATACAATCAGATTTTTGGCGTTGCGCTTGGCGATGTATTCAGCAAATTTCGCTTGTTGAGAAGAGAATTATTTGACCGAATTCAATTGCAATCGAAAAGTGAATTTGTTCACATCGAAATCGCTGCGAAAGCTACATTTCTGGAATGTTATATGGACGAAATTCCGATTGCTGAACGCCCAGGACCGTTCCCTATACAACCATATCGCGAAGCTCTTCAGGTTTCCTTTAGCCAGGATCGCCGTCAAGTATTCTCTTATCCGCAGTTTCGTTCACCGATCAAGCCGAATCTTTTGCCCGAAGTGGTTCCAGAAAGTCAGGAAAATCTCTCCCTTCCGGAACAGCAGAATCACTAAAGGAAGATTTTGCTTAAGAATTGTAGTTACTCTCTAAAATTAGATTTTTCAACGGTGAACAGCTCCAAAAATCTCAAGCTCTTCGATTCTCTCTAACTCCCGTGAGTAGAATATCCCTCATATGGGGGATGGATCATTTTTCTCTAAACCTGCTGGATATGATAAAGCTGGTTAGAAGATCGAATTTTAGAGGGACAATCAGATAAAACGAGTTATTTCAAGAGAATTCTTGGATCCATCTAATTCTTCTGGGAAGTTTTCATAGAATAGGGTACTTACCGATGAACATAGAAAATCTGAGACATTAATCTTTAGACATTAATCTGAGACATTACGAGCTGAATCAACAGTTAAATTGATTGCTAGTAGAGGAGTTACAGTAACCGCATGGCGAATGTCACGCAGTTTCAAAAAGGGCAAAAAGTATGGATATCAAGAGGGGACCAGAGAATTTTAGGGGAAATTCTGAATCCTTCTACTCAAAATCAACTGGAAGTCATCTGGTTTAATGGTCCGGGAAAAAGTGAAACAGCAAAAGTTCCCTTGGACCAGATCAGTTCAGCGGTACTGGTTTCTCAACAGCGCATTTATATCGAGCCAGGGGATTACTGGCAGCATGGTCGGGTGATTTGCGAAAGGGACAGACCAGCAAAAAGTTTACTAAGAGTTTACACGGTTGCCTTACCGGGCGGCGAAAAAGTGGAACTATTTGAAGATCAATTTCATGTTCATAGTGATCTCATCCATCCCGATCCGTTTGACGCTTTACAGGCAACGGCCACAGAGACTCCGTTTTTATGTGAACACCGAAGTCAATTTGTTAGAGCCTTGGTAAAACAACGAGCTATTTGTGCCGGAATGACTGGGTTGATATCAGCTCGGATCGACCTATTACCGCATCAGATCGATGTAGTTTATCGAGTGCTTCAGGATCCGCGACAACGCTATCTCCTTGCAGATGAAGATGGGTTAGGTAAAACGATTGAAGCAGGAATTATTATGCTTCAGCTGCGACAGGATGATCCAGAAGCGACCATGATCGTTCTGGCACCTGAACATTTAATTCTTCAATGGAAAGAAGAACTAAAGTACCGATTTGAGTTGGAGAACGATGAGAAAAGCCGATTACAAATTCTTTCTCATGATGAAGTGGGAAAAATAATCGAACCACCAGAATTGTTGATAATCGATGAAGCACATCATTTGGTGAGAGGGGATGCTAAAATTCGGCAAAAAGCCGAAAAATTAGCAATACAGGCTCCGCGCTTAATGTTGATATCAGCGACTCCGTTCTTAGGAGCCGAAAAAGAGTTGCTAACGATGTTATCGTGGTTGGAGCCAAATATCTATACGGCAAAGCAGGAAAGCGAATTTCGAAAGAGGATCGAGCGTAGGCAAGTTATCGGCAAAGAACTGCTCGCTCTTCGTCCTGGGATAGCAATAGATGAGCTGAAAACGCAGATACTCAATCTTCAGAAATATTTTGATGAAGAGGGGGATCAGCTCGTTGATGCTCAGATTAAACAGAAATGCCAAGAGATTTTGGCCCTGATTCCTGGAGATTCTTCGGGAACAGCGGAAGTCGAGGTCGAGAAGAAAATTCTCGAATTACGATTGCAAATTCGCGAGTGTTTCAGCTTGTATCCCCGCTTGATTCGGCATCGTCGGCGGATTCTCAATGCCAGCTTATTAAGAAGGGATATTGCTCGGCATGAAGGGGAACTGGATCCGGATTATCTGCAAACGATCTGGGCCGCATTTGATCAGTGGCGGCAGCATGTATCTACCTATTGCCGAGAAAATTGGGCAGAGGAGAGTGATCCGAACTGGCGACCCTGGGAAGCGATTTTTTGCGAACTGTTTGCAGCGATTGCCTATCCCCCCTTTGCTTTGCGTTTAGTACAAAATCGTTTGAAAGCGAAAAAACTCGGTAAAGATAGTGAAAATGCCGATAGAGTGGTAACCGCATTGCCATTATGCGACGGAGAAGCGGAAAAGCTCAAAAATCTGTCAGCAGTGTTGCGAAAATGTGATGCAAAGAACGATCGAATCCAGTTACTGGTAATGCTATTTCGGGCCGATGCTCGGCGATTTTCCCGGCTTCCGAAAACGGTTGTTTTTACGCAATTTCAGGAGGTGGCGTTAGCGATCGCCGAACGGATTCGCAACGAACTTTCAATCAAAGTGGCATTATTGTCAGGAAAAAATACACTAGGAACCCATACCGAACAGCTCCAACATTTTCAAAATGAACCGAATTGTTCGATACTTGTTTGTGATGCTCAGGGGGCTGAGGGGCTCCATCTACAATTTGCGGAGCGTATGGTTCACTTTGATTTGCCGCTCGATCCATTTGCTCTCGAACAGCGAATCAGCCGATTGGATCGCATTGGGCGAGTATCTCTCCGTGTGCCGAGTATCATTATCACTACCCAGACGACTTCGCCCAGCTGGGATGATAACTGGTTCACGATTCTTGAAAGAGGGTTTCGGCTTTTTCAGGAATCGATTGCCGATCTTCGCCCCTATGTGGATCGCCGGTTATCTGAAATGATCCATGCGAGTTTTTGCCATGGTCAAAGATCG
>JAKBAI010000158.1 GCA_021809185.1 Planctomycetota bacterium | reverse complement strand
CACACCCGATACACCCCGGAGGGGTGATCCGTTCCAGGGGGTTAACCCCTGGCTACAAGCCCACACGCCTCCGGCGTGAAATCCTCGAACTTCGTATCCATTCCAGGGGTTTCACCCACGATATGGAAACCCACACCCGATACACCCCGGTGGGGTGATCCGTTCCAGGGGTTTCACCCACGATATGGAAACCCACCTCCGATACACCCCGGAGGGGTGCTGGACGGTAGCCAGGGGTGAGGCGTCGCGGAGCGACGACGTAACCCCTGGTACGGAATCCCACACCCGATACACCCCGGAGGGGTGATCCGTTCCAGGGGTTTCACCCCTGGCTACAAGCCCACACGCCTCCGGCGTGAAAACCTGGATCCAAGGCGTTTGGTGCGACTGCGTCGCATCTTTTGTACAAAAGATGCTTCCACAAATCCACGGCTTTTTGCTCATGCCACTTTTAAGATCTCCCCTTTACTCAAGGAAGGGTGACAACCTCTCCTCCGGCTCGGCTAGCAAGGGCAGGCATAATCGAATTGACCGAATACGTCAAAAAATGAATCGACCCATCGGCAAATGCAAAATTTGCCCCATTAGAATGAGGGGACCAGTAATGAAATACTCCACATGGATCGGTTAATCGGCTTGGCATATATTGATACTGCCCTACCGCGCAGCTCATCGCAAATAATGGCGGGCGGACATTCATCTCCCATACTCCCAAAATCATCTCCGCTGTGCCATACCCATCTATTCCCACCCCTGCATACCACCAACCAAACTCAAAATTCGTACTGGGTGGCCTTTCCCCTAACAACAGCGTATTACTACTCCCATCCAGAATATCACCAATACTGACATGCGAATTTTTATATAAGATACCATCGTGAGTCTTGAAATTTTTACCACTTACTCCCAGATAGCTTGTGAATGCTATCTGCATACTGTGCTCTTTGCAAAATTGTGAATGAATCACGCGCGGATCGGAAGGGCAGTTAAATGTTGGCACTACCTGATCCATATCGGTATGAGGAGGATTCCGAAAAGGATTATCCAACTTTTGATAAGCTTGAATCCCTTGAGTATATAACGCCTGTTGTTCCAAATAGGGTAAAATAGCCAATGGCCAGCCTGAGAAAGGATAACTCGTCGTATAGCCATAATGCCCTGAAGGAAATGATCCTCGGCTATCATGTTCGTTATGGAACCCTAAAGCGACCTGCTTGAGATTATTCTGGCATTTTGCCCTATCCGCACTATCTCTCACTTTTTGCACCGCTGGTAATAATATGGCAATCAGAATGCCGATAATAGCAATAACTACCAAGAGTTCTACCAAGGTGAAAGCCATTCGATGAACCTTCGCCAGACCATTCCTCTCCAGATGAGGCTCAAAGAAACTATTTCTCGGTTTCCAATTTTGGATCAACCATCTGACCACGAACACCAACTTCCGTGGTTCGTAACTGGTCATCTTCTCTGTAGTAGCGGGTAATCGAAACATCGAATTCTCCTGATTTGAATAACTCCACTTAACATACGTTGTTCTATTTCGTTCCGGGTTGAATGATAATTCTTTCTATTTTCTCTGGACTGAAGCATACTGGTCTCTGTCAAACCCAAGCCCAAGAAAAGTCCATAAACTTCATTTCCTGACAAGTTGGCTTTTGAATTTCAACATAAATGGTCTGTTCTTGATCGATGGGAATAACTCCCATCTCGCCCTGAAGATTCACCTGGAGATTTAACTGAGGATTCCGGATCTTTAAATTCGATGGAGAGCGAGAACTGGATAATCCTGTCCCTGAAATAAACTTGGGTTTAGATTTAAAGAAATAGTCCAAAAATGCGATGCTAACTAGTAGAGTCGCTAGGAAAAATGAAATGCTTCGTAAAGTCAATCGCTTCGGATGAGGTCTCGATTTACTATACATCATATAGCTTCTTCCATCCTTCAAATGATTCGTTTGGAATCTATTTTCTTCATGAAGTGAATCCTCTTACGTTATTGTAACTGGAAGAAAAATAATTCCAAGTAAAAACGGAACATTTATAAAATTTTTTGTTCCGATTTCATTTTTTTCAGAAAAAAACCAAGATGAATAGGCTCAGACCTGCCAAAAAAATAGACTTAGCAGGTCAAATCGTGCCTTAATGATCATTTTTTTCTGCTTTAGTTAATCAAGATTTTGAGATCCAGGAGACTTCTTCGCCATAATTTTTCGCGAGAATAGGCAAGGGAGTCTCTTCTGGACAGATAACTCGAGATGTTTTACTGGGTCAACAAAAAGTTAAAGATGAAGTTAAAAAAATCGTGCAACTTTCTTCGCTACTTTCTTTGCTACAAGGGCTAGAAAGTCTCTTCCTGGACAAACAAGAATGGATATCAAAAACTTTCCTTATAGTTCATACCCATAATATACCCCGTATAAGGTTACAAAAAGGAATAACTCACATTAACAAGGAATTTCGTTTAAGATTGCTTAAGGTAAACGATTTTCTGGGTTTGCATCGATTGATAGATAGCGGTGATCAGCTCAACTGCTCGCCGGCCTTCACGGCCATCGACAAGAGGTTGTCTCTTATTTCGGATAGCAGAAACAAAATCACTTAATTGTCGAGCATGCCCCTGATGGGAAATCGCTTTTGGATCACTGGCGCCCCCCGATTGGCCGGTCTTTTGAGCAAATCGGGTCCGAATCGCTTGATCTTCCGGTCGATCGGGATTAAAAGTCCAATGGAGAATATCTTCCTGTTCAATAACAACACTCCCCTTATCTCCATGGACAGCAATGGTTTTGGGGAAACCTGGGGAAATACTGGTCGCTGCTTGGATAACTCCTAAGGCACCATTGCAAAATTTCAAGGTGGCCACAGCGGTATCTTCAACCTCGATTCGTTCGTGAGCTAGAGTTGCTGTAAAACCTGACACCGCTTGCACTGGCCCCATCATCCATAATAGAAGATCGACCGAATGAATCGCCTGGTTCATCAAGGCTCCGCCTCCATCCAGTGCCTGAGTCCCTTTCCAACCCCCTTCATCATAATAGGCTTGAGAACGCCACCATTTACAAGTTGTTTCCGCTAGAGTTAAGCGACCAAATCGCTGACTCTGAACTGCATCTTTGAGGAGTACATTGACCTCATGAAACCGTGATGGGAAAATGGTACATAATTTCACATGATTTTTATCCGCAGTTTCGATAATGGCATCACAACGTTCGGTAGTAATTTCTAGTGGTTTTTCTATTACTAGATGTTTACCATAACTAGCAGCGATCCGCGCTGGTTCCAGATGAGCACCACTGGGAGTTGTGATGATTACCACGTCTACCTCTGGATTTTGACAAGCTTCCTCGAGCTGCGCATAAACGGGGATCAGCCCTAACTGCAATTCATCTTGCAGTTCCTTAATCAGTTTTTTCCCCCCTTCTAACTGCCGAGATACCACGGCTACCAATCTTGCTCCGGGAACCTCTTGTAATGCTCGCGCATGAAATCGAGCGATCATCCCGCTCCCAACAATACAAAAACCTAAGCTCGACATCGATCCCTCCCATTTCCATAACCTATCATCAAAATATCAACAATCGATCCCTCTCTCCGGCTAGCCCCAACGAAAAAGGGACAGGAACTATTGTAAAAAAGTTGAAACCATCCTCAAGTATCCAGATATTTTTGATTAATTGAATATCGTAATCGCTTAGAGGTGTAATCCAGAAGAGAAAGTCTCGACCTCTCTTTTCTACTCTAGCGATCGTCGTAATTTGCTTGGGGTCAGACTCGCGGCTTTTCTTCGATCTTAGGTGAAGGATCGGGATTCTGCCGGAATAGTCGAACCGCCTGTGCAACATATTGGATTCCACTGCCAATAGTAGCAAGGAGCATTAAAGCAATTAGAATCCCTTGTAAAGGGAAAAGATATTGCATAATCGATTGCCAATCGCTGAGAGTTTTAAGCCATTGCAAAAATAGAATAATCCCAAAGACAACGGATTGTAGAATCGTTTTCAATTTGCCGAACCAGTCCGCAGGGAATGAATATCCAAATGACTCCATATAACCACGGATCCCCGTAATGAGTAACTCACGCACGATAATAATCGTAACAGACCACGGATACAAGCCACTATCTTTAACCTGAATCAAAAAGATAAAGCCTCCGCCGAGCAAAACTTTATCGGTTAAGGGATCAAATGTCCTACCAAAAGCGGTAAACTGCTGATATTTTCTGGCCCACCAACCATCCAGAGCATCGGTTAGCATAGCCACAATAAAAACAGCAAAACATGGCAACCATGCCTCGATGGCAATAAGATAAAATATAATAACTGCCAAAGGCAATCGACTTAAAGTAAGGATATTTGGAACATTCCAGATTTTTTCTGGTGATTTCATCGTTTCTTAAAATCCCTTAGGAATAATGGATAAATCTTTATTCACACCATCTTTTATTTGCTGAAAACCAATCGAGCAATCGAGCAATCTCGAAAGCTAGCCACCAAAATTATTTACTATTTATTACTGCTCTATCTCTTTATAGAACTTTCATCGTACAGAGGCAAAACACCAAAAACAAGCTAAGTAATAATGGCAAAGCAAGCATTGGAATAATTAAAAATGGCTTGGTGTTGCACAGCTTGCAGCCCATTAACATGACAGCGGCAAATGGGGACATGGTACGACCAGCGGCAGAACTTATGGAAATGATTATCCCTAGATGAATCGGATCAACTCCAAGACGATAAGAAGGTTCAACAAAAAGGGCAAACAAACTTTGAGTAGAGGCCATACCGGAACCGCTAATCCAAGCAAAAATGAAAGGAATAATGACAGCAAAAAGCCACAAAAGAATCTGAGAATCCTGAATCATAGCCCCCAAACTTCCAGCCAATCCCGATTTTTCAATGGCTTTGCCAAAACAATTGGCGGTAATAATTAGAGAGACAACTTGAGTCAACCCCGCACCAGCTCCTTCAAAAAATGCTTTCGGAATCACCGGGATTTTGCGCGGGACCGCTAATCCCGCAACCACGCAACCGAATAACATCGCCGCACCGATGAGATAAGTTGAGGCTAGGGAGTGGGCCTGCGGTTGGATATACCAACTTTCGGGAATATGGACCCAGCGGAGGGGTGGAGCAGTGAGGAACAATAACACTAACGGAACGATCGGCACCAGAGCAGTGAACAAAAACCTGAACTTTGACCAGATGTAGAACAGTTGATGGGTAGGATGATTATCATTTGTTTGGGTTTTAGAAGATCCATGCTGTGCAAGAACTGCTGAACTCTCTAACGTCACACAAGACTCTCCAGGCAATTTCTGGACAGAATCCGCGCTTAGAGCGTCAGAGCTTGGAGAATCGGAGCTTAGGGAATCAGAACTTGGAGAATTCGTGGGTAATGAATCCATAGGCAAATCATCAACGGTTTTGAGTGGCGATAGCGATTTTTTTTCTAGATAACGACTCCAGAAGAAAAAGAACACACCGGTAAAAAATAGATGAGGCAAAAGGACGGGGAACATTTGCGAAACCAAACTGGCACTAGATAGCATCGATGAACCAGAACGCAAGCTCAACTCCGAGACGATGGTATTTAATTCGGGGGCACCAGGATTGCATAATTCTCCCCCAATCGACGATCCCAAAATCAGTGTAGCGGCAATCAGCCGAGGGGAAAACGAAGCAGCTTGTAAAATCGGTATCACCACCGCGCCAATACAGATAGCGGTGCTAGTTTGGCTTATCACCGGGATATTGACTAGAAATCCGACCAGAATCACTCCCGGAATGAGGATCAATCGAAGTTGCCGCAACGGTTTGAGCAATATCAAAACTAGATTGCGATCACATCCGGTCTCTTTGAGTACATAAGCAAAACCCATCGCCGAGCAAATCGGGATAACAAACTTTGGATTGCTGAACGTCGTGAGAAACTCCCGCACTACCAACATCGGGTCGCCAATGATTGAAGCGAGCAACTCCGCGGCGATCAGTAAAGTAAGACGAATATCCCAATTTCTTATCATCCCTACAATTACCATTGCAACAATCACACCGCACATTCCGAATAACATCTATTTTCTCCATAATTTGATTAGATCAGTGATAGGGAATAACAACTGAACAGCAAGAATGCTCACAAGAATAATAAGACCAATTTTACGGAGTGTATCTTGGGATTAATCAACGAATTGCAAAAATTACTTGAAGATATTAGTAATCCAACTTCAGAGAGAGTAAACTATTTTAATAGGTTGGATTTCGCTTTCGAGATAATCCAGTCAATTACAGTCGATAAGCGATAATCCCTATTATCGTTTTTACCCATTAGTCGAAATGAATGATCGATATTGCAAATAGTTATAAGAGCAGAGATCAATAAGAAAGGAGAGATCATGCCAACAGATGCCAAAGCAGGATTATTCCTGGGAGTGATAGCGACAATTGCCATTGCAGTTCTTTTCTTTCGCAAGGAGGATGATCCATCTCATTCGGTAAATACTTCCATTCCTGAGCAGATTCGAATTCGATCGGCGGAATCGAAAGCTCCAATCACCAATTTGTCCGCAAAATCAAACACCAAGGACAATTCTCTACCGATCATACCGATGGGATCGAATTCAGAATCCAGAAATAACACCGCAACTCGGGTTAGCAACAAATCGACCATGAATGATTTTTCGACAGAGTATTCCCCAACGGGCTTGATTTCATCCCCAGCTATGTTACCTTCTCCCTTCCCTCCTACCAAAAAAGAAAGCAATCGCAAAAGAACTGAATCTGCACTGAATGCCGATTAATAACCGCCTAATTTTATTTTTCAGTTCAAAGTTTTAAAACCGATTGACGATTGGTCCCCCCCGCGCGATTCGATTCCAAGAAAATTATTATCTCTTTTCTTCAACCATTTTACAGATAACAACGATTTACTGAACGACCAGCTAATAGATAAGTAATTCAAAAAGGTCTATTGTTAGCAATCAAGAGAACGATAGACCCAAAAATTAGCACGATAGAAGATAAAGAGAATGTCACATTTTTTTAATCGCCTAGGATCTCTTTTCCTAGGTTTACCAAAATAACCCCCCTCCTTTCTGAAAGAGGGTAACGATCTCTAAACAAGCTATTTTTGAAAAACAAGCTTCAAATTTTGAAGAAACAGATAAGAAAAGCGAAAAGAAATCTAGAAATATTTATTGGGATTTCATTTTTTACGTAGAATAGAGGATAGACAGATAACATGATCGTAGCCTTATCTATAGAGAGATGATTGAATCGAAATAGGAAATAGAAGAAAGGTAGAACCATGGTTCCATCGATATTACACTGTATTGGAAAGACCCCATTAATTGAATTGCAAAGAACAGCCAAGAATTCTCAGGTAAAAATCGCAATAAAATTGGAGAGTCAAAATCCGGGGGGAAGTATCAAAGATCGAGTAGCCATGGCGATGATCAGCGAAGCGGAAAGGCGCGGGGAATTGCGGCCAGGGGGTACCATCATTGAAGCAACCGCAGGGAATACCGGGGTGGGGTTAGCGATGGTAGCAGCGGTGCGGCAATATCGCTGTATATTTGTACTGCCAGACAAAATGAGTTCAGAGAAAATTGCACTATTAAAAGCGTATGGAGCCGAAGTGGTGATAACGCCTACCAATGTGCCGCCCGATTCTCCTGAAAGTTACAGTGGGGTAGCCGATCGGCTCACGCGAGAGATTCCAGGAGCTTGGCGCCCGAACCAGTTTGTCAATCTAGCGAATCCAGAAATCCACTATCGCACCACCGGTCCGGAGATCTGGGAACAGACCGAAGGTAAAATAACCGCCTTTGTATCGGGGGTCGGCACCGGCGGGACTCTAACCGGAGTAGCGCGGTATCTCAAAGAACGCAATCCCGATATAGTGGTGATTGGTGCAGATCCGGAAGGCTCGATACTCTCCGGCGGTACCCCAAAACCATGGAAGGTGGAAGGGATTGGCGAAGATTTTGTGCCGCGAACCTTCAATAGTCAACTAGTTGATGAATGGATACGCATTGGCGACGCCGAATCGTTCTATACGGTGCGCCAAGTTGCACGGCAAGAAGGGATGCTTCTAGGCGGCTCTTCGGGAACGAATATTGCTGCGGCATTGCGATTTTCCCAACGTTTGCATGGGCCTGCACTCATTGTGGCTATTGGTTGCGATACGGGGCGCAATTATCTCAGCAAGTTTTACGATGATCAATGGCTGAGCCAGAATCACTTGAATTACAGTGATCGACCACCTCATCTATTACAAGATCTGCTCAAACGCCGAGGTGTCCGCGATCTCATTACCATCAAACCCGATTTTAGTGCCGAACAGGCTATTGCCCTCATGGAAGCAAGCGGTATTTCGCAACTCCCCGTTTTAAGCGATGGTAAATCGGTAGGCTCCATTCAAGAAGTTACTCTAGCGCGCGTGCTTCATGATCAACATGATCCCAATAAAGTGACGGTTGCCGATATTATGGCACGCCCTTTACCGACCTTAGATGAAAATGTCCTTGTCGACGAAGCGTATCGCCTCCTCTTAGCAGGATATACCGGAGTTCTGATTAGCAGGGAAAACAGAGTTGTCGATATTGTTACCCGGATCGATCTAGTTCAATATTGGGATGAAATGAGAAAATCGACTCTACGTTCCTAGTATCATTCCTAGTATCATTGAGCAATCGACCACCCCTACAACAATCGTCTAACGAAGTCGATTTTGAACTTTGTTTCCTTTGTCTTTGGGATTTTCCTCGCTAACAAGATCGCTTTTATCAACGCATCATGACAAAATTGCTTGGAGAATAGCCTGGAACCAAGGTTGATCAACCAGCATATACGACTCGAGCGATGTTTCGTGATGCTCTTGCTCACCTACCATGGTTTAAAGGTAATCAAATATCGAACGGGTAAATATCTTCAAAGGTATGTTCACCAGGATGAATATTTTTATGGGATGGATAAAAAACGGGTAAAGAGATTTGGAAATTCAAAACAACTTCATAGTACGTTGCTGGTAGAATTCTTCAAGGATCATTCATCTAGTTCAGGTCACGTGATTGGAATATCTTGTCTGTCCCATAAAAAAGGACAGGTTTTCAGACCTGTCCTTTTATCATATAAAAATCTTAAGTAATGTTCCATTTAAGACTTATTAACAAATTTCATTTTCTAACCACTGAAATCAATCAGACCCAGCAGGCGCAGCATAATTGTACGATTGTTGTGGCTGCGGATAGTAGGCTCCTTGAGTATAAGGAGGCATATTATAGGGTGCCACATTATAAGGGGGTTGACCTTGCTGAGAAGCAATTGCTGCGGGACTTCCTGGTAAGGCATAGGCAGGCATATAGAGATCATCTAGAAGAGGATGCAAATTCATATAGCGGTAATCGGGTGAATTAAAGTTATAAGGACCGTAGTTATAAAGCGGACCAACCATCGTAATTCGTGGCATAAAGTTTAAGCCCATCGCTTGAACCCATGGCAATCCATGCGCACAGGGACGAGCCACACCAAATGCGAAGATATGAGTTGGTGTGATATTCCAGATCATTAAAACCAGACTGGTGAGATAGATCAATCGTTTCATTGGTATATCCTTCTAAGGTTGTGAATTGACTGGGCAACTTTTGCCCTCCTTGTCTATACATTCCCATCTTACCTCACCTGCGCAAATTTACCAATCGATTCACTCGAACTTTTTAGGAATTGTAAAAAGTATTGCTAGTCAAAATCAATTTGTATGCGCAAAAGATCATGGGCAGCAAAATCGATATGGATGCTATCATTGTCGCAAAAAATATCACCGAGCGCAATACCATTGCCATCGACGAATTGTGCCCGAACAGGATTACGGACAAAACGAATAGTTGCACTGCCGCTATAACCGGAAGTTTCCATCCATTCGCAAACGATTTTTCTACCCCCCCTTATTTCTAATCCCTCTTGGGATTCAATTAAAGGACGCATACGGATGAGAGTCAACTGCATACTATCAACATGACATAACCAGCCAGTTGGACCAACGCGCGGCGCAGATTTTGCCGATGCGCAAACAAGAGCCGGTGATTGCAATCCTAGAGAGGTTGCATAAGCATATTCCCGGTCCAAGGCGATAGCAAATTCAAAAATTCGTTGTTGTTCATTCCCCGCTATCCAGATCAAATCGATCATCCGATCTTCATGCTTTTGCACAAATGGATACCCCTGTGGGAAAACAATTGTTTGCTGTTTTCCTGACCTTAAATCGAGATAATCGGGAGACTGCGGGCGATGATGAGTACTAATCGAGCTTTGGCCGTTAACCCCGCGAACAATTTGAATGCGCTCATCGCGCCAGGCAAAACGCGCACCGTAATACGAATGCCAGGGATAGCCATTAGGAGGCACCAAAATATCCCAGGTAACCTGTACTTCTAGAATGGGACGTCCAGACCAAAGCCGGAACCGCTGTTCGAACCGAGCGATCGGTTCTTGCAGATCGTTTTTCAAAACACCAAAACTCTTAATCTCTGCCTTAGCTGGGCCTCGCTGGGTGATTTCGATTTTCTCCACCTCCATCGTACTACCCGGATTATAGATAAGCTGTTGCCCAAGCCGACCCTGCTGTGTTCGAGTATCCCGAATGCTTCGCATTCCTCCTGTTCGATCATCGATCTCGACTTCCAAAAATTCATTGCGAATCAAATTCTCTTCCGCGAGTTTGTTCTTGGGTTGAATCGGATTTTTCAATGCCGCATGAACGGGAATCCAAGAAAAGCCAAAAGCAGGAACTTCCACCACCAATCGTACCGCCTCTTTATCAAACTGAGCCGACTTGATTAAACTAGCAGGATCGTTCGATATTCCACCGCTCGAGCTACTTCCCCCTTTTTCCTGCGCTTGGGCAGAACGCACGGGGAATTCCAGGGGTAATCTTCTTGGAAATGAACAGGGATTGATTATCATATACCCTTCTTCATTCCCGGCCCCAATCTGCAAACGATTCGCTAATCTTTGTGTCCAGCGATCTTTGAGCCGGTACAGCTTGTGCAGATGCTCCTTCAAGGTTTGAGGATTCTCCCCTTGCGTCATCGTCCGGCTCTCTAACAAAGATTCCAACTCTCCGAGCTGACGCAACTCCGCTAATTCCTCGGCACTTGCTTCCTGCAAATGCAGAATGCGATAGAGACTGGCTACTCCCCAGATAGCCTCGATCACGCGCCGATAACTACTGAGCTGTTGGAAAGCCGCAATAGGATTCGTTCCTTCCAGTTCGCAGCGCTCATCCAGATATTCCGGGAAAAATTGGTCCGCGCTCGCAGCCCCCGTATATTCCCCTGCCATTACTTCATTAAAATAATCGTTCCAACGCATCCACTTACCAAATACCGCGGACAATTCACTCAAAGCGAGCCAATCGTCTAGGGTTGCAAAGGACTCGACATCTTTTTGCAGCAAAATCAGCGTTGGCGTACTCTGATTGGTCATGCACTGGTGCAAATAATAAGCAAGATTAAAAAAGGTAGCGGGACTATCGGCATTACTAGGATTCCTCGTCAGAGCATCGATCGCCTTCCCATCAGGGGAGGGCCAATTCACAATCGCTTGCTGATAATCGGGCTTGACTCCGCGATCCAATCCAATCATCACATGCCGCTGATAATTCATGGTATACAGAAATAAAGGCGTCTGCGGAGAATAAGCAAAGCGCATATGAATCTGAATGGTGGGATCGACTTTGAGATAATCTCGGATGGTTTTACGCCCCTGCTCCAGATTCCACAATTGCGACGCTACCGGCAATAACGCATCTTCTCGCGCCACATAAGGGGTGCCCAGGATCTCTAGAGAACAATCGGCATGATCGGCTAATTGCTTTTGCCAGTGTTCGATAATCTCGGCATCTTCTTTGGCGAGCGTTTCAATCATTTGCCCGGGAGCTGCGAGGGCTATTGGCTGTTTGGAAGTGGTTAAAGAACGCAAATACTCTTTACTTCCTTTTTTGCTTCCTTCTTTGCTTTCTAGGCGTGTAATCATCCCCAATCGAAGCAGATGAACCGTTTCGGTTGAAAGTGTTTCCCGCGCGGCTTGTAATTTTTGCGCTGCTGCACTTAATAACTCCCGCCAGCGCTCCCCCTCTTCATCGACTAAGGCATTCACCGCGTCTTGAATATCTTGCCAGAATCCACGAACATCCAGCAGATGTTCATGATCGAAAGCATCAAATAGAGTTTCTAGCACCGCATATCCATAGCCCAACCCGTAAAAATAGCGCAGTATATTTTGGGGTAAATCGAGCAACTTCGCTGTACGCTCTCCTTGGAACAGAGGATAGAGCTTATCCTCTGGATTCGCTCGAATTTCATCGATTTTTTTTCTTAGCTGAGTAAGAGACTCGAGACGATTCGTGCCAATTTCAATTAAAAAGGCACCACTCTCCCGTACCCGCTCTGGCCAATCACTGGCCTGATAAAGAGATTTCGATTCTGGTAACATCAAAATCTCTCCGCTCTGCGGATAATCGTGATCATAAGGGGAATCGATCTGGGGCGGGCGCTCGCAGCTATCCAGTAAAACCGGATGCCACATCAGCCCATAAGCATGTAACCAAGCTGCTAATTCTTCATCGGCTAAGGAAACAGCATAATTCGTAGGTAATCGATAAGGAGATAGCAAAAATAATTGCCGGTTGGTCATCGTATTTCTCAGTTCCAAAGGAATTTCTAACACTCCAATTCCGGAATAATATATGAAGTTTTAGCTTTGGAAAAAGAGAAAAAACCGGGAAAAATGTTTTAGGGATAATCTGCTACAGAATAAACCGAAAATCGTTAAAGCCGAGAAGAGGCTGCCTAAAGCGAAAGGGAAAGAATCGATATCGGCCCGATTCAAGATTAAAACCGCATCACTTTAACCCAGATCAGACTATTGAGTTTTGCTCGATCCGCATATTGTTTATATAATTATGTATATTTAATTTTTGTTCACTAGATTAATTATTCTCTTTATGATTTTCTGATATTTGTCTCACCAGCAGATTATTTAT
>JAKBAI010000401.1 GCA_021809185.1 Planctomycetota bacterium | reverse complement strand
ATGAAGTAAGACAGAGAAAATTTTAAGGGGGGGAATTGTAGAATGGTTCATCCGAATTAAGTTTTTTGAATCATCATCCAGAGGCTTTTAATCAAACAAAAATGTCATAACGATCAAACAAAGTTAGCGATCAAAAATAGAATTACAAAAAACAGAATGAAAAATCAGCCTTCGAATCGATTCCATCTCTTTCTTGGATTTACTAACTTTATGTACTTGGATTAGCTAACTTTATGTACCTATACCAATACAAATCTTAACTTCTCATTGATTTTATAATGCTAAAAAGGAGTAAAGATTTAACGAACTCAAAGGCAAAAAATATCGAACCTTAAAAGAGATGTGTAATCGAAATGAGCTAACTTTATAAGAATTTAGCTTAAAATTACTTTTCCACAACTTAGATGTTCAAAAAGTATAATCGCACAAATAAATTGCTGTGTTTTGAACAATTAATCCAAATACATAAAACCTAAATCTTTAGAAATGAACATCATAAAGATCAAAGATCTTCAGAAGCCCTGAACAGAAAAAAGAGATGGTTATCTTATTTTCTCCAGAATATTTATGCTGTTTTTTTCGCAAAACAATCTTATCAGGAAGATTGTCTTTGCAGATACGAAGATAAAAGAGAAATTTGTTGGAGGGTGGTACAGAAACTGATGTAATTTTAGATTCTGAAGGGTTGGAACAAAATTATTCGACTACAATATGTTGGTGATCATTCTAACCTTCATGAAATATTTTTTGAAACGGAATAGTAAATCCAATTAATGTCCGCATTGAAAGCACGAGCTGCACAGAAAATAATCAGATTTGCTGTTAATTGAACTGGAGTTGGTTTCGATTTATGGGATAATTACTTATGGTCAGAATCAGGAAATAAAGAATTTCTAAAATGAACATCAAAAGGATTAATTTCAAAAAGTTCGTTGGATTTTTTTGAGGAACGAATTCAATCATGAATTAGGAAATTCATAATAGTTCTACGACTTAATAACTCCACGAAGGACGAATTATTCTCCGCAAAAAATTCAAATGGCAGAATTAAGGACAATTTTCTGCAAAATTTTCTACAAGGGTGTTAAGAGAATTTAGAAAATGGATCATGAATTTTTACGGAAGTCATTTTTTTTAATAAGTTTTGAAAAAGCTTGAGAGAGAATAGTTGTTCTATTTTCTTAAACCACGAACTTCAACACTGGAGGTGTGACCATGAAAATTGGTAAAAGTTTGCTGAATGAATTGCGATCTGAAAACGACTTAAACGATTATCGCAAACTCCATTGGGAAGGGAGCTTTGATCAATATATCGATTTAATTATTGAGAACCCGAGTGTAATTCGAACAGCTTACCAACGACTGTATGACATGATACTGTCGCATGGGAGCGAAGAGATATACGAATTAAAAGAAAAAATAACTCGATTCAAATTTTTTACGGATTATGCAACCAAATTTGGGGATGGAATTTTCGGGATCGATCGATCATTGATGCAGCTTGTAAATACGTTCAAATCGGCGGCCAAAGGGTATGGTACGGAACGGCGGGTTTTGTTGCTCCACGGCCCGGTTGGTTCATCGAAAAGCACCATTGCTCGACTTCTTAAACGGGGCTTGGAACTATATTCTCGTTCTGATGATGGGATGTTATTTTCCTATGCTTGGCGAATGGATGATAATGTTTACACCAAATGCCCGATGCATGAAGAGCCATTGCATCTATTACCTTCTCATGTTCGAAGCAGTTTTTTAGATCGCTTGAGAAAACAGTGCCGCACCGCAAAATACGAAATTAATTTGCGTGGAGATTCATGCCCTTTTTGCCGAACCATGTTCAATGAGCGTCTCCAGAAGTATAATGGAGATTGGACAAAAGTTCTAGAGGATATTAAAGTATTCCGATTATTACTCTCCGAACAGGATCGGATTGGCATTGGCACCTTCCAACCTAAAGATGAAAAAAATCAGGATTCCACCGAATTGACCGGCGATATCAACTATCGAAAAATTGCGGAATTCGGATCCGACAGCGATCCGCGTGCCTTTAATTTCGATGGCGAACTGAATATCGCTAATCGCGGCATTGTCGAGTTTATCGAAGTTCTTAAATTGGATGTTGCCTTCCTTTATGATTTGCTGGGGGCTTCCCAAGAACACAAGATAAAACCCAAAAAATTTGCCCAAACTGATATTGATGAAGTTATTTTGGGGCACACGAATGAACCTGAATATAAACGGCTCCAGAATAATGAGTTCATGGAGGCATTACGCGACCGAACAGTTAAAATCGATATCCCTTATGTGACTCGATTGAGTGAAGAGATTAAAATTTATGAAAAAGATTTTAATCTAGAACGAGTTCGTGGTAAGCATATAGCCCCTCATACCATAGAAATTGCGGCAATGTGGGCGATTCTCACTCGTCTCAATCCGCCTAAACATGCCAGTTTAACCCTGTTGCAAAAATTGAAATTATATAACGGTAAAACTCTTCCAGGTTTTACAGAAGATAATGTGATCGATTTGAAACGGGAGGCGCTCAATGAAGGGATGTTAGGAATCTCTCCACGTTATATTCAGGATAAAATCTCGAATGCGTTGGTTGTACATCCAGAAGAGGATAAT
>JAKBAI010000400.1 GCA_021809185.1 Planctomycetota bacterium | reverse complement strand
TATCGGGATGCCAATGATGAGAAGAAAAATGCTCGATACAATTAAGCGAAATAAAACTAAGCTAAAATCACCACCATGCTGATACAATCGAAAGATTCCCAGATCCCAGAGCCAGGAATGATTCGTCCAGTATTCAGAAGCGGTCAAGTACGAGAAAGGGTCGACGCCGTATTGATAATCCCCTTGTGCAAGCAATCGTCCTAGGGCAAGGTGATGCCAAAGGTCGCTGTTGCGAATGGGAAATCCCCCTAATAGGCAAAGTAACAGGAGTAAAAAAATAAACTTGAAACCGTAATTCAGGGAAAGAAAACGCATAACGACCATTGGAGAGAAAACTTTCTAATGAATAATTAAACCCAGGACAGTTAAAGTCAATCAGGACCGATAATCTTTGAAAAAATCCTCGAAACGGAGGATTCGAATCACGATCGTCTCTATTCTTGATGGCAGGAAAGCGACTATAAATCTGCACAGGAATTTTGCAAAACTTGAGATCCTCAACTATCTCCTATTGGCAAGGGAATAGGGTTGATTCGGCAAAGCCTTGATTCAACCGAAAATCGATATTTTATTTGTTCTTGAAATCGTATTTTGATCGAAATCGCTTTTGTTTAGTTTCAACCGACTATTCGACCATCGACAAAAATTCTTTTAATTTTCAGTCCATATTGGTGAATAGATAAAAGGATGTTATCGAAGAAATAGAGAATCGAAAAGAGAAAATGGTACTAAATAGGAAAAAATATAAAATTTTCTCTCTAAGTTCAATGACATTCTTGGATGTTTGCGCTAAGATTTGTTATGATAATAGAAATGGGAAAAAAAAGAGTCTGTGAGCAACATAGTTGTGAGAACTGGCAATGAAGTGTCAGCGATGTATTAAACCAGCAATGATCCACATAACCGAAGTACTTGGAGAGGGGAACTACGAAGAACTCCATCTTTGTGAAGAATGTGGGCAGAAATATTTATATGAAATTCAACAACCGCAAAAACCACCGTTGAAAATCCCAACAACGGAACCGGATTCGGATGATAGGCGATTAATCCAGAATCGCCAATGCGAAGTTTGTGGGATGAAATTTATCGAATTTCGTAATAGCGGTAGGCTTGGTTGCGCTCATGACTATATTGCCTTTGAAACGGAGTTGCTCCCTCTTTTGGATAGCATTCACGGGGCGACTAAACATTGTGGAAAGATTCCCCGTAAACAACCACAGAAACAGTGGAGACAACAGGAATTAACCCGTCTTCGCAAGGAATTACAGCAATCAGTAGTTGAGGAAGCCTACGAACGGTCTGCCAAATTACGTGATCAGATTCGCTCTTTGGAAAATAGTTCTGATTCTGAGGAATACCCTCATTTATCCCAATCTGGCAAAGATGCTGGTAAATCTTAATGCTTTGATCCAGCTCTTGTTCTAACTATATTCTTCCGAGAAGCTTAGTCTCAATTTCAGTCTCTTTTCTGCAACAATTTGCTGAAGGGATATCCCCTCCTGATATAATCAAACTTATCATTTTGTCATGAAAATATAATTGGTTTTGACCGCGTTTTACAAATGAATATAGTAAATGGGTCATTAAATTGGTTAATAGTTGAAAGAGCAAATAATTGGGGAAGGAATCCCTAATTAGAATTATCATTGGCCATACTATTTAAACTATAGTTTTGATGTAGCCAACGAATCCATTGGGAAAACTGATATTTTTTAATTTCAGGATAATGGTTAATTTATATCAAAAATTGGATTTCGTCGGTTAGATAGTCAATTAAATATTTTAGAGCGATTAGGCGAGGCGGAAAAAGTACTATTTTAAATAAATGAGATTTTGAGAGATTTTTGGATTACACCTATCTTTTCTTAAACTAATTTTTAGCGGTGGTAAACTTTTGAGCGGCGATGAACCTAGCAATAAAGAGGATGAATTATTATGAAAAAATGTTATTTTTGTTCAGAACCAGCCACCATTCATCTCACCGATGTTATTCAAAAAGTAAAACATGAGTGGGATTTATGTGATTCTTGTGCCAATAAACATCATTTTTTTACTACGAAGAATAATGATCTAAATATCCCTCTTGTTCTTCAATTTATTATGGAAAAGCTGTTCCCTGAAAATCTTTCTGATTCTGAGAATTTAACCTCTCCTACTCTAAATCAGGATCTGATTGCCCTTAGCCTGGGAGAGGAGCTGAGTGCTTCCATAACAGTGAAAATTCAGAAGAGCAGCGACGAAAAGAGTGAGCGGGTATCTACAGCTATCTGTTCAAAATGCGGTTTTTCTTTATCTCATTTTCGAACTCAAGGAAGACTTGGTTGCCCACACGATTATGAGCATTTTGAATCATTTCTCTCCCCGATCTTGGAAAAAGTCCATCGGAAGTTGATTCATGTGGGTAAACGGCCTAAATCGTGGCAAAACGACAATCCAAACGGGAAATCGGCTAATAATCCATCGTTTCTAACAGAGATCGCCCAGAACAAAGCAAAAATTCTAGAATTAAAAGAGCAATTGAATCAAGCGGTGGCCATTGAATATTTTGAAGAAGCGGCCAAAATACGTGATATGATTCGTGATTTGGAGGCCAAAATTGCTACAAATTCGGCTAAAATTTAGTGATCACCGTCTTTGA
>JAKBAI010000157.1 GCA_021809185.1 Planctomycetota bacterium | reverse complement strand
CCAATTGGTCTTCTGAATGGCATAATTTAAAGTGGTAGCAAGACTTGTTTGTAGAAAATGGATGAAAGCTTGTTGGTCAATCTGGGTGTTGGTAAGATCTTCGATCCCAGGAAGATCTGGAGTGAGTGGAGCAGTTCGCAGAAGGATCGAACCGTGTTGCATGAGGACACCGCGACCACGCCGTTGAGCACTGCCCACTACTTTATGATGCTGAAGGATTACATCCCCAGCGGTCTGATGGTGGAAACAGAGCAATTCCTCTTTTTTCGATTCTTCCTCACAGCTCAGTAAGCGAGCGGGAACACCGCTTTTGACCAGATATTGCACGCAAAAATCATGAAAGCGACAAGTCCAAGGGCGAATTTGATTGAACTCGCGCTCATAGGGAATCGCAAAGCTATAGGTCAAATCATAATGATGGAGAATCGCTCCCCCCCCAGAGATCCGATGAATCCAGGGCAGTTCTAGTAGTTCGGGTCGGCTTTTTCTCAATCCCGATTCTTGGAAGTGGCCCAGAGTGAGTGCTGGTTGCGACCAGGTATAAAACCGCAATGAGAAATGCTGTTTTTCTGCCATTCTCAGTTGATGTTCATCCACTGCCATTTGCCAGTAAACAGTATTCTCCGTTGTTGGGTAAATATAAAGATAGGAATTGCTCATCGGTTGGGTTCCACAGGTTGCTCAAATAATTCGAATTTCATGTGGCGGACTATTTTCTTTCGTTTAATGCTTTTATTTGATGGATTGGCAATCTGTATGCAGACTATTTCGCCTATTTAGATTCACGCATTTTGTTAAATATATGTTTATTCTATCCAGTAGATTTGCTTTTGGCCATCAAAAGTCGATTCGTTAATGAACGGCGGCTTTACCCCTCAGCTGATGCGATTCTATACCCTTGAAGTATTTCCTTAAGGACTGACTAAAGAGAACGGTATCAAAATTACCTCTTGTTGATCTCACATGCTATGAAATCGGTTGCTTTTCTTCTCACTTTTCATTTTTGAAACGTGAACCAAAGCGGATTCTAAATCGGGAATATCACAAAAAGAGAGCCAATTTTCATTTTTCTCTATAAGATAGAAATTGGAAAAATAGATTCGATAACTGATTAGGAGAAATACTCTCATGAGCAAAAAGTTAATTTATTTAGGGTTGCCATTGCTTGTATTGTGCAGTGGTGGACTAGCATTATTTTTGAATGACAACAAACTCTCTGCCCATTCATCAGATTTTTTGCTAAAAAGCGATTTGCAGAAAAATGCAGAAATTCCAACACGGGATACTCAGGTAAATGGAACCGATCCCTCTCGTTATGATGTAGTTGTTAAATCAACTCAAAAAGGGGAAGTCAAAAAAGATAATGGAAAAAGCTCCCTTGGTTTTGATCCATTCGATCAATCGAAAGTTCCTTTGGAAGTGGAACCACCAGCGAATTTCAAAGGGAAAAAAATCGTTTTGGTTGCTGGCAGAAAGAGCCATGGACCCGGAGAACATGAATTCTTTGCTGGTACCGCCATTTTAATGAATCTCCTTAAACAGACTCCGGGGATCTGGCCCGTGATGGCGCGGGATGGTTGGCCAAAAAACGAAAAGATATTTGATGGCGCAGCAAGTGTACTTTTCTTTATGGATGGTGGAAATGGTCATCCGGTCGCTCAGGGTAAACGTCCTGAAGTGCTAGAAAAACTGATCAAAAATGGGGCAGGTTGGGTAAATCTTCATTATGCGGTGGAGTATAGCAATCGCTTTCAAAACAAAATTTTACCATGGATGGGAGGATATTACGAAACAGGGTTCTCGATCAATCCGCATTGGGATGCGCAGATTCGAAAATTGCCAGATCATCCTATCTGTCGTGGGGTAAAACCGTTCATTCTGCGCGACGAATGGTATTACAATATGCACTTTATCGATGACATGAAAAATGTAACTCCCATTTTGGTCGCTTTGCCTCCAGATAATACTCGCACGACTCCAGGGACTAAGCTGCATCCTGGCCGCCCCGAAACATTGGCTTGGGCCTTTGAACGTGCGGATGGCGGGCGATCTTTTGGATTTACCGGTGGCCATTTTCAACGCAATTGGGGGGATGAAGATTTTCGCCGTTTAGTCGTTAATGCTATCCTCTGGTCTGCCAAGGTTGAAATTCCTAAAGAAGGAGCGAAAGTCGATCTTGATGCTATCGATCTCAATCGTAACCTCGATAATAAGGGGAGACCATTTACGATGATCCAAGCTCCCAAAAAAGCAAATGAGAAATAAATGCTTTTGTCATTCGTGTTATGATTATGAATAGGTGTTTACCTGTGTTCAAATATTCTATAAATTTAGAAGATTTCTGAGTTTCTCTCCTCGTTGTTTCTGGAATGAGGGGATGATCTTTAGAATAATTTCGAACACAGGCTCTTGCTCGAGTTCATATTATTTATGCAAATAATCGGGAAATGGGAATGGGATCGAATCGCGGTCATGGTTGGATTGGCGTTCTTGGCTTGGGTCTGGATGCTCTTTCGCTATGAATTAAAGTCTCCTTCAGAACCGGTATTGCTCCATGTATCGTTCGATGCCACCCGAGAATTATATCAACGGCTCAATCCGATTTTTATCGAGACATATCGCCAGCAGACTGGGCAAGGGGTTATTATTCGCCAATCGCATGGTGGATCGGCATCTCAAGCCCGTGCACTTATGGATGGTATTCCTGGGGATGTTGTTTCTCTAGGATTAATCGCGGATATGGACATTCTGGCCAAGAAGGCTCGACTCTTTCCCAGCGATTGGCAGCAAAGACTTCCTAATCATTCTTGTCCTGCCTCTTCGACCATTGTGTTTTTGGTTCGAAAAAATAACCCTAAAAAAGTCTATGACTGGTCCGATCTAACTAAAGATTCCATCGAAATCATTGCGGCCAATCCCGCCACTGGGGGAGCAGGAAAATTATCCATGCTTGCTGCCTGGGGCGCAAACTGGCAGCAAACTCATGATCGCAACCAAGCCGATCAATTTGTCCGTACTCTCATCAAACATGTCCCTGTTCTGGATTCCAGTAGCCGAAGTGCCTCAATCACTTTCTCTCAACACGCTACCGGCGATGTCCTGATTACTTGGGAGAATGAGGCGATTCAGCTCGTCCGCGAGCTTAAATCAGAACTGGAGATAGTTTACCCTTCGAGTGGTAGCTTGGTTACCGATCTTCCCGTAACTTGGATTGAACATCCTTCCCTAGAAGCCAAATCTTCGCTCGATTCGACGTTACATCTTACCATTGCTATTGCCTACACCCAATTTTTATTTGAAGAAGTGGCTCAACGAGTTTTTGCGGAATGCGGATATCGGCCTTATCGAAAGGAACTATGGCCTGAATATATTTCTGCCGCAGCAAATTCGTTACCTTTATTCCGCATGAGCGATTGCGGATTCTCAACAGATTCTGAAGTTCAAGACTATTTCTTTTCTACAAATGGATTGATCGAAAAGATCATGACCCAAGATTAAAACTTCCCTTTTCGATGATCAAATCTCTAAATTCGGTGAATTCTATAAAAGAAATGATTGGTAAATTGATTTTTTTGCATGATGGATTGGTTCAATTGCTCTTACCCAATAAAATTCATTTTGAATTATTTCTTTATTGTGTTATTATGAGATAATTAAAGTTGTGATTAGATGTAACCGTTCATTAAGTTATACGAGATCCCAGCATGTCATCTAAAAAGTAACACTATTTTCGGTCTTTTTTGGTTGAAAAGCGGTGAGCCGTTTGAAATAGTTGCTGATTAATATGATTAATTAGCTATTAACTAGGAATCGTAATTTTCAATTTTATTCTGAACAGGAAGATACAAAATGATCATCGTGTCAATTCTCGTCGGAGCTGCTGTGCTGGGTATAATTATTATGGCTATGGAAAAGGGGGAATTTCCAGGCTGGGTAAAAATGATTATTTGCGTTCTTGCTGCAAACGTACCATCAATTCTTATCCATGCGGTACTCGGTCCCGAACACTGGATTTTGGGAGTGGCTCTAGGTACTGTTTGTGCCGGTATGGTTATTTCTGCGTTACTTGGGATGAGTATTAAAAGAGCCTGTATTGCGGCAGGGATCTATTTCTTATTTCAAATCGCTCTAGGGTATGGAATCGGATTAATGGTTCGTTCGTAATCCTGAACTATATCTCTAAAAAATACCAGTTCGTAATTCTAAAAGGATCATTCACAAGAGGGGAAAAATATTTTTCCCCTCTTGTGAAATCTGTTTTCTATAACGAAATCTAACTCGTAACTTCTTGCTCGATTGAAATAGCTTTTGATATTTTCTTGTTTTCTGTTCGATTTCTAAATTAATTAGCAGTTTTATTAACTAATTACCGAATCGAATTCTTTAATCTTATCGAATAGGGTTACGAACACCTGCTCGAGGTGGATTAAATTTGATCGTAATAACGTTTCCTTTGGAAATAACTTGCATGTTAAAGGTATGAGCGATTTGTTCCAATGCTAACCTAGCACTTACATTAGTTAATTTAATATTGGATATCATAAGATTTTTTGCTGTGATAATATCTCTATCTAACAGAATATTCAAATGATTTTTTTCCGCAAAATCCCTAATAAAAAAAGTAAAAGGTACCTCTTCTATCACTTGGCAGTCGATTCCTTGGTTAAATTGCCATTCAACTACATCTTCCACACGACCTATAGTGATTCGATCATGAATGATCGCAAAACCTAGATTATTGTCTTCACAAAATAGAGTTAAGAATTTTTTGTTGGTTAAGTTACGTGTATCAAGAATTGACAATCGAAGTAGGACCACCTGTTGATTTATATCTAAATTTAGATCATTTGAGTATTTTGAAGGACAAACTAGTATCGACATTCCCATTGTTTCTTTGATTATATCCAAAATCTCTCTTAGCTCACCAACTAGTTCTTTATTTAACACTTTTGGACTTAAGGGCTGATTCAACAAGTCGTCGATGGGAATGTCAGTGTTCGGGTTGGACTTTGACGGTCCAGGGGAAGAGGTCTTTGTGACAGCTTGAAGTGGTAATTTGTCGGGAGTTGGGGAGCTAGGAGCTGGAGAATTCTTTTGTTCTTTTTTAGGTTTATTCTTATCTGATTTTGCTTCTACGAAGGGGCCAATAGAAATCACAAGAAACATAATCAATACAAGTGATATGATTTTTGGGATCGGTTTCCTAAGCTTCTGAAAAGATCGATTTGAGGAAATGTTTCGACTCACTTTGTTACTCCTGTTTTCTAACAACTAAGTATTGCAAAAAAAATTAGAAAGATCCCAAAACAGATGCAGAATTGCTAATGGGAATCTAAACTCTAATTCGAACACTGAAATTAAATGTTGGAGCTTAGAGATTTACATGCTTTTTTAAGTATTAGCATCAAATTCGCTTTTTCTCCTAGATTGATTACACCCCTTTTAAGAGTTTGTTTGCAGTGAATTTGAAAAATATTAATTTCTTCGTAAAAAATATCTGATCCTGAAATGCCTTTTAAAGTTAAAATGGTTATATATGAAGTTAAAAATGATTCAAAAAGAACTATTTTCGCTTTTGGGTAAATGAATATTATGATAAAAGAATAGTTGTTACTAAAAAATATTTGTGGGAAAATCATCCATGAATGAGGAGATTACTAACGAGATGCTCGATGCCTATCTAGACGATTGCTTAACGGAGTCGGAGGAGATAAGCATTGAAAAAGCACTTCGGGAATCTGAATCTTTACGTCAAAAGTTACAGCAAATTCGAGAAAATAGAAACTATGGCGAGCATTCTCTAGGCGCAATCTGGAGACGAGAAAGATTGACTTGCCCAAGCCGGGAAGAATTAACCAAGTATATTCTGGGGGTTTTGGATCAAGAACACCAAGATTATATCCAATTTCATTTGCAAACGATCCATTGTCCAACCTGTTTAGCCAATTGGGACGATCTCCGCCAACAGCATCAAGAAGATGAAACCACCACGAAAAAACGCCGTCAACGCACCTTCGACTCGAGCTGTCACCTAATTCCAAATAAGCGCTAAATTCGTAATCGATTCTCTCAATATTTCTGCAAGGGTTTTCACTTCGAAATTAGGATTCAATGGGATATATTTCTTCAAAGAATCGATTATTCTTGTGAGTTATATAAACCAAGATAACCATTTCTTCAGGTTAGGGAATTGAAACGGTTCCTATCCGCTCGATTGAATCATGTACGGAGTAAGCGTTAATCAAGCTGCCCGGATTACCTTACTTATAACTATGTACAAATAACTATATACAATAAAAGGGGAAAGTTTGATGGCTTTCCCCTCTAAGAATATTTAGTTTGTTATGGGCTACACTTATTTGGCTCGGCGGAGATTCATGATCACTTGTTTATTTTGTTGCGTAGAAGCAAATGCTGCGGGTCTAGGCTGATTACTGATGTTGGGGAAACAAATTGCGAATTCGTTGGGGTTGACAACTTTCACTAATCCGAGTTCTAACATGCCCTTGTCGTTAACGTAATCGATCTTGATAGGGCGAATGCTGTTATCGATTTTATATTTCTGTTTCATTATTACTTTACCATTTTGCATAGCGACAATTTCGTTTTTAGAGATGTTTACCATTACTTTTGATTTATCTTCTTGGTTATAGGGTTTCTCAACTCCATTGATAATCGCACTCGACATGATCCAGTTCCCTTCTAGGGAAAATGGTTTTTCTTGTTCTACTTTCAGTATAGAAGGGGTATATCGATCTCCGCTCTGCGTTGATTTCACCGAATTTTTTTCGGTTTTCAGGTTCTCTTTATACCAGATTCCTTTGGTCGATTCGACTTTTTCTGCAAGATACTCCATTTCTTGTCGAACTAATTTTGGGGTCAGATTGGCGTTAGGAATCTTCAGATCCATATATAATTTTTTCCCCTTTTCGTCGAAAGTGAATTTACAGCGACCAATATTATCATTGGCGGTAAGAATTTTTCGCCAGCTCTCTGCAGTGACACTTTCTGCATTTTCGATCGGTCTAAGATACGATTCCATAAAAAGGTACTCGCCGTTTTCAACCATCATAAATCGAATCGAGAAATCTAGATCCTTTCCATTCCAAAGAATTCGTACCGCGTGATCGGTAACTTTCTCCGATTTATAGCCCATGTTGTTTAACATTTCGAGTAAATCTGTTGCGGTCATTCTTTTGATTTCATTGCTCTGGGCATAAATAGACGATTGCTGAAAAGTTCCAAAATTGATTAAAAATAAGGAGCAAATACCTACGATCATATATTTTTTCATGTTCATTCTCACTGGTTCTAGAGTTAATCGATTGTTAATGTTCATGTTCTTGGATTCAAACTTGCCTATATTTCTTAAAGCGGCAGCAATGGACCAAGATGGTGCAGAAAAAAGAGAAAAATGTTGTTTCTGAGCTTAAAAGAGGGAAAAAACTCGTAAATAGATTGAATTAAAAGCAATCAATCAGATCATCGAAACCAAATACCACGCCAGGATATTCTCATTTTTCAAGAATTTCATGAAAATCGGGAGGGTTAGTTGGGTCTATACAAGTTGGGGCTATACAAAGAAGCTATTTCTATTGGTATGAAATGAGAGAGGGGGCTAATGGATCGACTTGACCTAATAACATTTACGGAGAAAAATCCTTTTTGTTTTTTGAGAGAGCATTCAATTAGTCCAGTATATTGCAAGACTATTTAGCACGTTGAAATCTTAAAATCAACTGGTTATTTTCAAAAGTAGAAAGAAACTCTTTTGGCCGGATAGTCGGAGTATTGGAAGGGGGAGAACAGATCGAAAATTCATCGGAGTCGACAATTTGAACTAGACTACGCTTTATATTGCCTTTATCGTCAAAGGAATCGATGGTTGTTGGGTGGTCCTTGCTATCGACTTTATATTTCTGCGTTAATATTTCTTTGCCATTTTGCTCGGCTATCATTTGATCCTTGGAAAATTTATAGGTTACTACAAAGGGCTTCTCTGTAGCATATTTCTGCTCGATACCCTTCTCGATTCCACTGATCATAATCCATTTCCCTTCTAGAGAGAAATTTTTTCCCTTAGATAAAGCAGTGGCCCCAAATGGCCCGGATGTAAAAAGCGAAACCGATTTCTCTTCGTATTTCAGATTATCTTTGTACCAGAGATGTCTTGTAAAATGTACTTTTTCGTCAAGCAGATTTAACTCACTTCGCAGTTTTGTTTCAGTTAAATTGTGATTTCGAACTTTTAGATTAAGATATAAACGGTTTTTTGTTTCATCGAAGATAAATGCACAACGACCGATCTGGTCATTCATAGCCAGGATTTTTCTCCAAGTATTCGCAGCGACCATCGTGGGATTATCAATCGTTCTCAGAAAGGCTTCTAAATAGAGATAATCCTCGTTTTCAATGAAAGATCCTTGAATTACAAAATCGAGATCTTTTCCTCGCCATTGAATTTGAACGGTTTGACCATTAATTTTCTTTGAGGTTATGCCGATCGTATCCAACATTTTTATAAGATCGGTTTGATTGATCTTTTTGGATTTGTTCTCCTGCCCATATAAAAAAGTGCCAAATAATTCTACGCTAAGAAGTAAATTTACCATGCAAAGACTAGTCATGATAAAACGGTTCATAAATGAGATTTTCCAATTTTTTGAGATTCTTAAATTAATAAGCTTCTCAATTATTTTACAAAAACTTGTTAAACGGACAAAATAAATGAAGATAGAAGAAGGGTAATATCAAGAGTTCTTAGGGTTAAAAGAGAGGAATATCTTCGAGATATTCCTCTCTTTTAAGGTAGGTACGAATCTAAATCAGTAAATACTATTTTGCTCGGCGAAGTTTCATAATTACTTGTTTATTTTGTTGAGTAGAAACAAAATCTGCTGGTCGTGGAAGTTGAATTTTATTTGGAAAACAGACCGAAAATTCATCGTCGCTATTAAATCGAATCAAGCCATACTCGATTCCCCCTTTATCATCAATCCAATCGATGGTTGTGGGACGACTACTATCTTCCAGTTTGTATTTTCGTTTCAAAACAATCTTACCATCCTGTTTGGCGACGATTTCATCTTTTGTAATGGTGAGCTGAATCAACATCTTTTGTTCGAGGGAGTACGATTTTTCTACCCCAGCTTCCACTCCACCAAACATATTCCAATTTCCTTCAATCGATATTCGTTTTTCTGTGGTTGATGGGTTGGTAGAATAGCTTGGTCCTTTTGGCCCAATAGGAAATGTCGTCTTATTTTCTGTTTTTAGAGCATCTTTATACCAAATATTTTGAGTCGATTGGATTTTTTCGGCTAGTAAATCTAACTCTTTGCGTAGTTTACTTGCTGTCATATTGATGTTTCGAATCTTGAGACTCATATACAATTTGTGGCTTTTATCATCGTATGTAAAAGTACAGCGGCCAATATCGTCATTTTTGGCAAGTAGTTTTCTCCAAGATTCTGCTGTAACAGAGTCTGGATTTTCAATGGCTCTCAGATAAGATTCGAGATAAATATAATCACCGTTTTCTTTGATCCCACAGCTAATAGAAAATTCTAATTTTTCGCCATGCCAAGCAACCGAGGACCAATAGTCGCTTGTTTTTTTCGGTTCGAGTCCCATGTTATCCAACATCTGCACCAACTCTTGTTGAGTAATTGTTTTACCATTCGCATTTTGTGCATTTGCGGTAGGAGTCAAAAAAGAGCTAGTAAAAAAGGAACTGCCTAGAAGTAAAATGAGGGAATAAAATCCTGCGAGAATCTTTGATTTCATTGATAAATCTCCGTTGTGTGACCAAAGCTAGGTTTTGGTTGGGTTGTTTGTGTAGATTTACATTAAACTACATTATATCAAATCAAGCGGTAGAAAATACAAAAATGGTGCAAAAATTTTCTCGTTTCGGCGAAAATATATCCGAAAGTCGCTGAATATGCTTAAGCGGAAGAATGGTTTAGCTGCATTTATGAAAATTATATGTGTAATAAAATTATATGCGCATTAATGAGAAAATGAAAGGAGATTTTTTTGAGATAAGTTCAGTAGATTCCTAGCTGAATTGAAAATTTTTAGAGAATAAGAAATAGACCGAAACAAAAGGGGAATCGTAATTATTAAAAAGAGAAGAGAGGGCGATCCGATTTCAAAACCATGCGCGGAAGTAAAAACAGAAACGAGGCTAAGACTTAAATGATTTGCTTTATCGGTTCTGCCCCTTCAACGCCGACCAACTTTTGATTCAATCCCCCATAAAAGAAAGACAAATGATTGGGATCGAGACCGAATTGATTAAGAATGGTGGCATGGAGATTTTTAACATGAAAGCGGTCCCGAACCGCATTACTCCCCAGTTCATCGGTTTCCCCAACGGAGGTACCGCCTTTAATTCCTCCGCCTGCTGCCCACATCGTAAAACCATAGGCGTTGTGATCACGCCCTGTTCCCTGTGCATATTCAGCGGTAGGTTGTCGCCCAAATTCTCCCCCCCAAACAACGATCGTCGAATCGAGTAGACCGCGGCGTTTAAGATCTTCGATCAACCCAGCGATCGGTTTATCGGTATCGCCTGCATGTTTGTTATGGTTGGCTTCCAGATTGCCGTGAGCATCCCAATTATCATCGTTGTGCGCTCCCCCTGAGTAGATCTGAATGAATCGAACCCCCCGCTCAACTAATCGGCGTGCGAGAAGACATTTGCGACCAAAGTCCTCCGTCCGTTTTTGATCGATACCATAAAGCGCGAGGGTTTTACTATCCTCTTTGCTGAAATCGACCGCTTCTGGAGCATACTGTTGCATCTTAAATGCTAATTCATAGCTAGCGATGCGAGCCGAAAGTTCGGTATTGTCCTTGCGGTCTTGAAGATGGGAGCGATTTTTTTCTCTTAGATAGTCCAACATCTGTCGCTGGGTTTCCCGACTTAAATCGGCGGGAGTTTGCAGATTAAAAATAGGGGTGCCATTCGCACGTAATATTACCCCTTGATACGAAGCTGGCATATATCCGCTCGACCAGTTTTTGGCTCCGGAGATCGGCCCCCCCTTTTTATCTAGCATCACCACAAATCCTGGAAGATTTTCGTTCATCGATCCCAATCCATAGGTAACCCAAGAACCAAGACAGGGATGGCCACTCAATAATCGGCCCGAATTCATCATAAGCATCGCTGAACCATGAATCGGCGATTCCGCATAAAGGGAGTGGATAAAAGCTAAATCATCGACATGTTTTGCGGTATAAGGGAATAAGTCCGATACCCATTTGCCACACTTCCCATATTGTTTGAATTTCCATTTCGGCCCGACGATGCGCCCCTGATTCTTGTGACCTCCGCGACCAAATGTTTTCACTTCGATGGTTTTGCCATCCAAATCGAATAATTTCGGTTTATAATCATAGGTGTCTACATGGCTTGGTCCACCATACATAAATAGAAAGATACATGCCTTGGCTTTGGCTGGCAGCGGAGGGGCTTTTGGTGCTAGGGGATTGACAAACGATTTCTGGTTCGGGGGCGTAGCAACATCGCCAGCCTTGGCCATGCTACTAAAAAAATTGTCTTGGCTCAGCAGGCCAGTCAAGGCCACAGAACCAAAACCGGCACCGGTTTCCCAAACAAATTCCCGGCGGGTTCGACCACAAAATTGTCCATTCGATTTCATTATTGGAGACTCACTTTACCATATATTCGAAGGCGATTGACAGGTTTATATTCGTTACTCAAAAATCGTTTTTGTCAAAAAAATCATTTTTGTCAAAAAACTCTCTAGATGCACACAGTAAATCATCCGCGTAAACTAGTCTAATTGAGCCTTGTTTTCGTATTCAAGGCTCATAGCTGTTCAATCTAGATAGATAAATTCGTTTGTATTTAAGAGCATTAAACAATACGTTTTCAGTACAGCAAAATCGCTCAGTTTTTGTTTTTGTTTTAATTCCTGGATGAATTTGAGGTCTTTTTCAATCTCTTGTTGAGTAGCGGGGCGGTTCGTAACCAAATTAATAGCGAAGGCGATCTGGTCATTTAATCGTGGCGATTTTTTTTGCAATCGCTGAGCAAACAGGACCGCTTGCTCATTCGAAAATTCCCCATTCAACATCCCCAGAGATTGGGTGGGGACGGTTGTCGTATATCGGACAGGGCAAGAGGTATCGGTATCGGCTTGATCGTGTTGCGATAATATGGGAACTAGTAAGGATCGTTTAATATGCACGTATACCGAACGGCGGTTGGCTTCTTCGTTATTGGAGGTGTGCCAGCCAGAGCCGGGAACCGATTGCGTGGCAAGAACCTCTTGAGGAATTCGCGGATAAATACTCGGTCCCCCCATTTTTAGATTCAATGAACCACTGACCCACAGAAGCGAATCGCGAACCTCTTCTGCGGTCAACCGGCGCATATTGAAACGCCAGAAGAGTTGATTGGCGGGATCGATTTGCAATGCTTTTTCATTCGCTTGGGAACTCATCTGGTAGGTATTCGAAAGCATCATTAATTTATGCATTCGTTTGATATGCCAATCCCCCTTCAAGAATTCCTGGGCTAACCAATCTAATAATTCGGGATGAGTTGGTGCTTCACCAAATTTGCCAAAATCGTTCGAAGTGGGGCAAATGCCTCGACCAAAGTGAAATTGCCACAAGCGATTGACGAGAACTCTGGCAGTGAGTGGATTCTCTTTGGTTGCAATCCAGTTCGCTAGAACCAATCGGCGCCCGCTCGAATGCGAGTTTGGTCCAGATTTCGGAATCGCCGGATCGGGAAATCCCAATACTTGAGGGAAACCAGGAGTAACCGGTTTGCCATGGGCATGTGGATTTCCACGCAACATGATGTATGTTTGTTCCGGATCGCGATTGCAATTGGCCACACACAAGGCTAATTCTCTCTGTTCTACGGGCCGCTTTTTAACATCGCGAAGCTGATTTTTCAGTTCCTGGTACCGTTGCTTTTCTTTTTCGTCCATCCAATTGACTAGTTTTTTGACTACTTTCGTTCGCTCTGGTCCCTCCGCGGCTCGTTGATCTTCCGCAGGTAATTTAACGATGATCTGATTTTCCAGTTTTACAAGCTGATCATTGATTTTTTGTAACAGTTTATCTCTTTCTAATAATCTCG
>JAKBAI010000007.1 GCA_021809185.1 Planctomycetota bacterium | reverse complement strand
TTCTGATCCCTGCTCTTCATTCCTATCCGTAGCTTCTTGTTTTCCCGCTTTCGCTTCTTGTTTTCCCGCTTTCGCTTCTTGTTTCCCCGCTTTCGCTTCTTGTTTCCCCGCTTTCGCTTCTTGTTTTCCCGCTTTCGCTTCTTGTTTTCCCGCTTTCGCTTCTTGTTTCCCCGCTTTCGCTTCTTGTTTCCCCGCTTTCGCTTCTTGTTTCCCCGCTTTCGCTTCTTGTTTCCCCGCTTTCGCTTCTTGTTTTCCCGCTTTCGCTTCTTGTTTTCTCGCTTTCGCTTGGGCTAGTTGCAACATCTCCACACAAAAATCACTCGCTATAATAGGAATCTTGTAGCGTGTCGCCCGTTCGTAAGCAAAAGCGACATCCCCAGTACCGGTGCAAAGGTCGAGTAGAGGACCACCATGTTTTACAGGGACTTTTCGAGTTAATTGCCAGCGCCAGTAACGGTCCATCCCACCCGTGAGAAGATGATTTAGAAAATCATACGTTGGGGCGATTGCCGCAAACATCCCTTGGATTCGTTCTTCCTTTTTATCCACCAAATGGGCAGGAATCATCGCTTTCATCATGGTTATTTATCCAGATTCACTGTTTTTTTACTTCCACCACTGAAGATTCTTTAGAAATTACTCTACTTATACCGCATGTAAATCCCTATTGTAACATTCTGAACAACTATTGAAAAGGAGAAATACATGCTTACTGTTGAAGGTTGCCGTCAGCGTCGATTAAATCTTTTTGCCAAACTCCAGCAAAAAATGGACACTCTGGTTCTCGCTGATCCGATTCATCTGCGCTATTTTGCCAATTTTTCGGTCGATCCTTTCAGCTCTGCTGCCGACTTTGGCGGGTTACTGATTCTCCGAGCGGATGGTACCGCAACCTTGTATTACGATAATAGACTCCCCAAAAATATCGCTGGGGCCTTTGCCGAAGAGAAGCACGTTGTTTCCTGGTACGATGGCCAAACTCCAGGAAAAGGCCCACGGCGAACCGTCCTTGCTGACGTTCTTTCCTCTCATGGGGGCAGAATCCACGATGCCATCAACGATCCCATGGGGAAAGAGATACAAAATATCATCGCCGAGCTGCGCCGTCAAAAATTACCCGATGAAATTATGCTCATGAAACGCTGTATGAGAGCTACCGAAGCTGGCCACGCTTGGGCAAGAGAGAATATCCAGGCCGATTTAACCGAATTGCAAATGTATACCGGGGTTTTCCAGGCCTGTGTTCTAGCTCTGGGGGAAGCAGGGATTGTTTATGGCGATTTTGCCGTTTCTCCAGGAGCTAGTAAACGCGGCGGAGCACCCACGCTAAACAAATTGAAAAATGGCGATATGTTTATTCTCGATTACTCGGTGGTGGTCAATGGCTATCGTAGCGATTTTACCAATACTCTGGTTGTTGGTAAAAATCCAACTCCCGACCAGATTCGACTTTACGATGCGTGTCGCCAAGCGATGGCTAATGGCGAAAATGAACTCCGAGCTGGAATCCCCTGCCAGCAGGTTTTTGATGCGGTGAATAGTGCCTTTGTTGAGGCAGGACTTGCAGATCATTTTGGACATCATGCTGGCCACGGTCTCGGCCTCGGTCATCCCGAAGATCCTTTTCTGGTCAAGCATTCCAATCAAACCCTCCTCGAAGGAGACGTAGTCACTCTCGAACCTGGTCTCTATATCGATGGTATTGGCGGGATCCGGATCGAAAATAATTATCTCATCACGGAAAAAGGATTCGAGACCCTGAGCAATCATCAGATCGCGCTCATTTGATTTCCTGATCTGAAATCGGCTTTTCCCCACTTATCCTGAGAAAAATAGGTAAACTTCGCCCGTTAACCTCGATTTTCGCGTAATCTAGCACAAAATCTCCTCTGCAATATTCGGTAAAATGAACCTTGCCATTCTCGCGATGATCTATAGGATGAAGAGACGTTCCGGAAAATAATTTTATACCCTTAAAAGATATTTCCGGTGCCTTTAAACCGATATCTGATCGTACGGAACTTTCTTTGGATTCTACTACTTTAGTAAGAGGGTTCGATCGGTCATCGTTTAATTATGTTGATCGATAACATCGATTATCAGATATATTAGAATCTTATAGACCGTTTTTCTTGGAGAGGTGACAGAGCGGCCGATTGTGCGGCACTGGAAATGCCGTGTGGGGGTCAAACCTCACCGGGGGTTCGAATCCCCCCCTCTCCGATTTTTAGTAAAATCACTTTTTATTTTCTCTATTAATTAATTTTTCATCAAACTTACAATTCATCTGATCCTTTTCATCGATCGAACTCTGAACTTTTAGTTTATCTTTTTCGTTATTTAACGATAGATACCTTCGAGAATTACGTATTTTGGAGGTCGAAATGAACAAAAAAATTTTCGCCCTTTTAATCAAAAGATATTTAGAACTTTTCTATAAAATGGGATAGACTATCGCTAACGGAAAATTGTTCCATTCCCAGAGAGATATAAAATATTTTTCTGCAAGAAGCGGATTGCCTGTATTGAAAGGGATTCCCCCTTTGCCAATTTACAGAAAATAATCATCGAGGGAAAAACGAATACGAAGTTATGATCAAAGGATTTCGATTGTCAAACCAGAAACAAGTTCAAAATCCTAATGAACAGTATAGTTGGAGTAAATATTGAAGATATCGAATACCAAAGCAACGATTTTGACTGAGGCCCTAGAACTAATCCAATTAAAGGGATACAACGGATTTAGTTTCCATCATCTTTCGGAAAAGATCGGCATAAAAACAGCAAGCATCCATTATCATTTTGCTACCAAAGGGGATTTAGGTATTGCCCTGGTTCAGAAGATCCGAGCCGAGGCTGGGGATTATTTTACGCAGCTCGACAGGGACATAGCCGATCCTGGTAAAAGATTAGAAAAGTATTTTAACATCTTTCGAAGTACATTCGAGAACGGCCATCGGATGTGTGTTGGCGGGATGCTCGCTCTCGAATCAAAAACTCTCCCTGCGGAGCTAGTTGCGGAAGTTCGTTGCTATTTTGATGATCACGAAGCTTGGTTGAGCAAAACTCTGCAAATTGGCCGAAAGCAAAAAGTCTTTTCTTTCAACAAATCTTCGCGTGAAGTAGCTCGAAATCTTTTTGCTGCACTGGAAGGGGCAATGTTATCTGCCTGTGCTTTTGGTGAAGTTGAGCGTTTTAATGCCGCGGCGACTTGGTATCTCAATCAATTGCGTTCGTAAATGCTGCGTCACCATCAGCATATTTTTCTATTCGAACGGAAACTAAAATAGAAATGAGACAAAATCGATCATTTTCAAATAGTTCTCGATCATTTCCACTAGGATAGCTAGACTTACTCGACTTTCCGAAACTCAAAATCCAGTTCTATCTAGAGCCATCCGATCTGTCTCACTAGCTCAGTCTTTTGGGCCTCAATGTGGACAGGTGTATCAACTTTGACTCTCTTGGCGAAGACCTGCTCGATACCATGGGGGGAAGAGCTTCTTCCTATCCTAGATCAGGAGTTGGATGAACGCCGAAAGTGAGCAACCACTTCGTTGACGGCCTTATAGACTTTTAGTTCCGCGAGTTCTAATGTTTTGAACGCTGTTGGGCACTGCTTTCGTTTGGTTGCTATGGTTCGCCTTATTTGTGCCAGTAGATTAGCTTAGCTATTGATCCAGTTTTTTCGGGATCTGGGATAGTGAGAAAATCAGATTTTTTATTACAATCTGAGTAGATACAACGGTAGATACAACGAATGAAGGGATCCATCGAAGATTCCTAGGGGATTTATAGCTTAGTTCAGTTTAATTTGGGTACAGGCGATTGCGGAACAGTTTCCTTCGGTGGTGGTGATAAATCCCAGATGTGGGCAGTATTATCCCAAGATCCTGTGACAAGCGTTTTGCTATCTCTACTCAGCGTTAGACACCGGACGGTATCCGTATGGCCCTTGAGGAGAGCTCGTTGTTGCCCTGTGGTCACATCCCAGATACAAACAGTTTTATCCTGTGAACCGGTGAAGAGTGTTTTGTCATCCCCACTCAGCTTTAGACAATAAATAGGAGCAGTATGACCATTGAGGACGAACCGTTGTTGACCAGTAGTCGCATCCCAGATGCGAACAGTACTATCCAATGAACCTGTGATGATCATCTTACCATCCCTACTCAGCGTTAGACAATTGATCCGATCCGTATGGCCTTTGAGAACGAAACGTTGTTGACCTGTGACTACATCCCAGATACGGATAGTACTATCCAATGAGGAGGTGATCAGCGTTTTGCCATCTCTACTCAGCGTTATACAATCGATATAATTAGTATGGCCCTTGAGGACTGTACGTTGTTGACCTGTAGCCACATCCCAAATGCGGATAGTTTTATCCGCTGAGCCAGTGATGATTATTTTGTCATCGCTACTCAGTGTTAAACAAGTGATAGAACCTGTATGGGCGTTGAGCAAGAAACGTTGTTGACCTGTGCCTACATCCCAGATGCGAACAGTTTTATCATCTGATCCGGTGATGAGCGTTTTGTCATCGCTACTCAGCGTTAGACAACGGATAGGAGAAGTATGGCTCTTAAGAACGAAACGCTGTTGCCCAGTGGCCATATCCCAGATGCGAGCGGTGTTATCCTGTGATCCCGTGATGATCGTTTTGCCATCCCTACTCAGTGTTATACATTCGATAAAACCGGTATGGCCCTTGAGGACTGTACGTTGTTGCCCCGTGGCGACATCCCAGATGCGGGCCGTTTTATCCGATGATCCTGTAATGAGTGTTCTGCCATCGCGGCTCAGAGTTAAACACCAGATAGGCCTCGTATGGCCCTTGAGGACGATACGTTGTTGACCTATCACCACATCCCAGATGCGGGCGGTTTTATCCAATGATCCTGTGATGATCATCTTACCATCGTTACTCAGTGTTAAAAAATAGATAGGCCCCGTATGGCCCTTGAAGACGGCACGTTCTTGACCCGTGGCCACATCCCAGATGCGGGCCGTTTTATCATCTGAACCAGTGATGAGCGTTTTGCCATCGTTACTCAGGGTTAAACACCTGATCCAAGCAGTATGGCCATTGAGGACTGTACGTTGTTGAGCTGATGCCACATCCCAGATGCGAGCCGTGTTATCAAATGATCCAGTGATGACTGTTTTGCCATCGCTACTCAAAGTTAAACACCAAATAGAATCAGTATGGCCATTGAGGAGACCTCTTTGTAACCCTGAGTCCACATCCCAGATGCGGGCAGTTTTATCCAAAGAACCGGTGATTAGCGTTTTGTCATCCCTACTCAGCGTTAGACAACTGATCCAATCAGAATGCCCTTTGAGAACGAAACGTTGTTGCCCCGTAGCCACATCCCAGATACGAGCGGTGTTATCATTTGATCCGGTGATTAGCGTTTTGCCATCCCTACTCAGCATTAGACAACTGATAGGATCAGTGTGGTCCTTGAGGACGGAACGTTGTTGCCCTGTGGCCACATCCCAGATGCGGACAGTGTTATCCGCTGATCCGGTGATAAGCGTTTTACCATTCCTACTCAAAGTTAAACAATTGATCCAATGAGAATGCCCCTTGAGGACGAAACGTTGTTGCCCCGAGGTTACATCCCAGATGCAGACAGTTTTATCCCCTGATCCGGTGATAAGGGAGTTGCCATCGCTACTCAACGTTAAACAATTGATAGGCTTTGTATGGCCCTTGAGGACTGCTTTTTGTTGACCTGTGGTAACATCCCAGATGCGGGCCGTGTTATCCGCTGATCCGGTGATGATCATCTTACCATCGCTACTCAGAGTTAAGCACCTGATCTCAGCGGTATGATTATTGAGGATTTTGGGAATTCGGCGATGATAATAGTTTGCATAAAAATTCCAAGCTAAATCACGTTTCTCTACCGGAAAGATCTTCGGATTATAAAGCCAGCCGAGGATGTCCTCCGCTGAGTAATCCCCTTCGTGCAAGCCGATCATTCGAGTATAGTATACACTGCGCAGATTGTCTTGAGTGATCCCGAGCTGTTGTTCTGTTGCTTTATTTGCCTGGAGCACATGCTCTTTTTCGATTGCCAGCAATCGAGTCTGCTCTTGAGCTTTCTTAGTTTCTTGACCAGCTTCTTTGGCAGCTTGGTCAGCCCGAACGGCCTCAGAATTAGCTCGTATGGTGAGAAAAGAAGTGATGATGGCAGTTATTAGTAGTAAAAAAGCAATCGAGCCGCTCAAGCTCGCAATCACCGGATTCTTTTTGACCCACCTCTGGAATTTTTGTTTGTGTGTTAAAGGGCGTGCTAAAGTCGGTTCCCCAATTTCTAATCGGCGCAGATCTTCTGCAAGTAGATAACAGTTTTCATAGCGATCTTTAGGATCTTTTTCGAGACATTTCAAACAAACCGCTTGGTAATCCGCGGGAATTTCTAGTCGCAGAGATTGTGGTAGTGGAGGAGGCCGATGTTCATGAGCATCGAGAACGACTTTAGTGGAACCGGTGAAGGGCAAAACCCCCGTGAGCATTTGGTAGAAAATAATCCCAAGGGAATACTGATCACTGGCAAAGCACTGTTTCGAGTTAATTTGTTCCGGGGCCATATAAGCAATGGTCCCAGCAACTCCCTTTTCTAGAGTCTCTCTTGTAGCTGATTCTTGATAGGCTAAACCAAAGTCTGCAATAAGAGGTTTGATTTTAGAAGAGGTTGACGAACCTTTGCTTGAGTCATGTTCTATCTTGTCGAGTAAGATATTAGCGGGTTTAATATCGCGGTGGATCACTTTTTTGGAATGGGCGTAGGCAAGTCCTTCGGCAATCTCACGAACGATTTGAGCAACGATTACAAAGGGGAGTAGTTGGCAACGATTCTCCGGGTTAGAGTCAATCTGGAGATATTTTTTGAGCGTTCCCCCCTGAAAATAGCCCATGACGATAAAAGCTTGTCCTTGTTCGATGCCACTTTCATGAACAGGGACAAGATTAGGATGACGTAAATCGGCAGCGACTTGAGCTTCTCGTTCGAAGCGGCGAGCTTCGAGGGAATCTTCGTTAGAGATTTTTTGCAGGAGTTTGATAGCGACATCGCGTTTGAGGCGAGGATCGAAAGCTTTATAGACAGCACCGAAGGCCCCGCGACCGATCTGCTCTTTGAGAATAAATCGACCAATCCGACCAAGGGAATCAGTTCGAATGGGGGGATCGGTCTCTGTGTTAGCGGGACGAAGAGCAGTCGTTTGAGGATCATCGCCGTTCGGATCGATTTGAGACTGGAGAGAGACTCTTGAAACGGTCGGTGTATGATTCGGATCGATTTGAGACTGGAGAGAGACTCTTGAAACGGTCGGTATATGATTCGGATCAGTTCGATGCGGGGTCAACGACCCACCTTTCTGAGAAAGAGAATGAATCTGATCCGCATGGGTTGGATCATTAGACATAAAGAACGTAGCCTGGCTTGATTTCAATTTATCCAAAGGAATCAGCGAGGCAGGATTCATCTGAATTTCACGATGACATTTAGGGCAAAAAGAAAGCGATTCGCTATCGAGTACTGATCGACAATCGGCATGAGGACAGCGGCACAACCGATGACAGATAGGACAGAACATTTCGATGGGAAGATCAGATACTTTATTACAATCTGGATAGATACAACGAAAGAGGGGATCCATGGAAAATTCCTAGGGAAGTCATCGTTTAGTTCAGATTAATCATATTTAGTATAGCAAATCCTATCGAAATGGAAAAGAGGCGAGAGAAGCAAAGGGGGTTGGTTTAATCCCGAGGATTCTTCATTATTTCTGGGTTCACGCGAGCTGCAACCAGCTTCCTATGATCATGGGGCTACATCCCAGATGCGGGCGGTGCCATCAATTGATCCGGTGATGAGTGTTTTGTCATCGCTACTCAGCATTAAATAACTGATTAGACCTGTATGTCCCTTGAGAAGAGCCAGTTGTTGCCCAGTGGCGATATCCCAGACACGCACAGTGTTATCCCAGGATCCGGTGAAGATCATCTTACCATCACTACTCAGCGTTAGACAAGTGATCCCATTTGTATGGCCATTGAGGATTACCCGTTGTTGACCTGTAGCCACGTCCCAGATACGAACAGTGCTATCCCCTGATCCAGTAATGATAGTTTTGCCATCATTACTCAGCGTTAGACAACTGATAGTATCCGTATGACCCTTGAGGACGAAACGTTGTTGCCCAGTGGCAACATCCCAGATGCGCGCGGTGTTATCATTTGACCTAGTGATGATCGTTTTGCCATCCCTACTCAGCGTTAGAGAACTGATAGTATCCTTATGACCCTTGAGGACGAAACGTTGTTGACCAGTTCTTACATCCCAGATGCGGATAGAATTATCCCCCGATTCGGTGAAGGGGTTAATGAAATTCCCTGATCCGGTGAAGAGCGATTTGCCATCCCTACTCAGTGTTAGACAACTGATAGGACCAACATTGAGGAGAGACCGTTGTTGACCCGTGGCCACATCCCAGATGCGGACAGTGTCATCCCAAGAACTGGTGATGAGCGTTTTGCTGTCGTTACTCAGCGTTAAATAACTAATAGGACGAGTATGCCCCTTGAGGAGAGCCTGTTGTTGCCCTGTACTTACATCCCAGATGCGGATAGAATTATCCTCCGATTCGGTAAAGGGATTAAGGAAATCTCCTGAACAGGTGATGAGGGTTTTGCCATCGCTACTCAGTGCTAGACAAGTGATAGGACCAACATTGAAGAAAGCCCGTAGTTGCCCCGTAGCCACATCCCAGATGCGGGCCATATTATCCCCTGATCCGGTGGTGATGAGCGTTTTGCCATCGCTAAGGAACGTTAGATTATAGGGCCTCTCCGTAGCGCATTTGAGGACTGCCCGTTGTTGCCCTGAGGCCATATCCCAGATGTGGGCCGTGTTACCCCCTGCGGTGAAGATCATCTTACCATCGCTACTCAGTGTTAGACAAGTGATAAAATCAGTCTGGTTCTTGAGAACGGTACGTTGTTGCCCCGTGGCCACATCCCAGATACGGACCGTGTTATCCCCTGATACTGTAATGAGGGTTTTGTCATCACTACTCAACGTTAAACACCAGATAAGCCCCGTATGGCCTTTGAGGACTGTACGTTGTTGCCCCGTGGCCACATCCCAGATACGGATCGTGTTATCTCTAGATCCAGTGATGAGCGTTGTGCCATCGCTACTCAGTGTTAAACAGTCGATAAAGGCATTATGGCCTTTGAGCACGAAACGTTGTTTCCCTGTGACTACATCCCAGATGCGGGCGGTTGTATCCGCTGATCCGGTGATGAGCGTTGTGTCATCGTTCCTTAGAGTTAAACACAGGATAGGAGCCGAATGACCTTTGAGGACTGCGCGTTGTTGACCTGTAGCGGCATTCCAGATGCGTATGGTGCTATCCTCTGATCCGGTGATGATCATCTTACTAACAATACTCAGCACTATACAACTGATAGAACCAGTATGGCCATGGAGAACGTATCGTTGTTGCCCCGTAGCTACATTCCAGATGCGCGCGGTGTTATCCTCTGATCCGGTGGCGAGCGTTTTTTCATCTCTACTCAACGTTAAACACCTGATACCATCCGTATGGCCCTTGAGGACTGCACGTTCTTGATGGGTGTCCACATCCCAGATGCGGACGGTTTTATCTCGTGATCCGGTGATGATCATCTTACCATCCCTACTCAGCGTCAGACAAGTGATAGGACCAGTATGGCCATGGAGAACGTATCGTTGTTGAGCTGATGCCACATCCCAGATACGGACGGTGTTATCTACTGAGCCTGTAAACAGTGTTTTGCCATCACTGCTCAGCGTTAGACAAGTGATAGAATCGGTATGGCCCTTGAAAACTGTAGGTTGTTGAACGGTGGCCACATCCCAGATGCGTGCGCTTTTATCCACTGAGCCGGTGACGATCATCTTACCATCGTTACTCAAAGCTAAACAAGTGATCCAATCGGTATGGCCCTTGAGGTGTGCTCGTTGTTGGCCCGTATCCATATCCCAGATGCGAACGATGTTATCATTCGAACCAGTGAAGAGGGTTTTGCCATCGTTACTCAGCATTAGACAACTGATCCTTTTCGTATGGTCATTGAGAACGAAACGTTGTTGGCCTGTGGTCACATCCCAGATGCGAGCGGTTTTATCCCAGGATCCAGTGATGAGCGTTTTGCTGTCGTTACTCAGCGTTATACATCTGATAGGACCGGTATGGCCATAAAGGATTGTACGTTGCTGCCCTGAGACCACATCCCAGATGCGCGCGGTTTTGTCATCCGATCCGGTGATGATCATCTTACCATCGCTACTCAACATTAAACACCAAATAGCATCCATATGGCCATCGAGGACGAAACGTTGTTGACTTGTAGCTACATCCCAGATGCGGGCGGTTTTATCTAAAGAACCGGTGATGATCATCTTACCATCGCTACTCAAAGCTAAACAAGTGATCCAATCCGTATGCCCCCTGAGGACGAAACGTTGTTGACCTGTGATTACATCCCAGATGCGAGCAGTTTTATCTTCTGATCCAGTAATTAGCGTTTTACCATCTCTACTCAGGGTTAGACAACTGATCGCTCTAGTATGGCCCTTGAGGACGGCACGTTCTTGACCGGTGGCCACATCCCAGATACGAGCGGTGCCATCATCTGAGCCGGTGATGAGAGTCTTGCCATCGCTACTCAGCGTTAAACAACTGATCTTTTTAGTATGGCCCTTGAGGACGAAACGTTGTTGACCTGTGGCCACATCCCAGATGCGGGCGGTGTTATCATCCGATCCGGTGAAGAGCATTTTGTTATCCCAACTCAGCGTTAGACAGTTGATCACACCAGAATGGCCCTTGAGCAGAGCGCGTTCTTGCCCCGTGGCAACATCCCAGATACAGATCATGTCATCTGCTGATCCGGTGAAGAGCGTTTTGCTATCCCTACTCAGTGTTAGACATAAGATCCTATCCGTATGCCCCTTGAGTACGAAACGTTGTTGCCCTGAGGCAACATCCCAGATGCGGGCGGTGTTATCCAAAGAACCAGTGATGAGGGAGTTACCATCACTGCTCAGCTTTAAACAACTGATCCCATCCGTATGGCCCTCCAAGACGAGACGTTGTTGACCTGAGGCAACATCCCAGATACGGACGGTGTTATCTTCTGATCCAGTGATGAGGGAGTTGCCATCCCTACTCAACGCTAGACAACTGATAGGACCGGTATGGCCATTAAGAACAAAACGTTGTTGCCCCGTGACTGTATCCCAGATGCGAGCGGTTTTATCCTCGGATCCGGTGATGAGGGAGTTGCCATCCCTACTCAGTGTTAGACAACTGATAAAACTAGTATGACCCTTAAGAACGAAACGTTGTTGACCGGTGACCGCATCCCAAATGCGGGCAGTTTTATCCTCGGATCCGGTGATGATCATCTTGTCGTCAATACTCAGTGTTAAACAACTGATCCCATCCGTATGACCTTTGAGGACGGCCCGTTGTTGAGCTGTGGCCACGTCCCAAATGCGAGCGGTGTTATCTTGGGAGCCGGTGATAATCATCTTACCATCATTACTCAACCTTAAACAACTGATCTGATCCGTATGGCCGTTGAGGACGGCCCGCTGTTGAGCTGTGGCCACGTCCCAGATGCGGATGGTGTGATCTTTTGAACCGGTGAAAAGGGTTTTGCCATCCTTACTCAGTGTTAGACAACGGATAGGCCCCGTATGGCCTTTGAGGACGGCCCGTTGTTGCTCTGTAGTCAAATCCCAGATGAGGGCGGTGCCATCATCTGATCCAGTGATGAGAGTCTTGCCATCGCTACTCAGCGTGGAACAACGGACAGGACCAGAATGGCCATTGAGCGTTTTAGGAAGACGGCGATGATAATAGTTCGCATAAAAATTCCAAGCTAAATCGCGTTTGTCTAGTGGAAAGATATTCGGATCTTCAAGCCAACGAAGGGTCTCCGCCGCTGAGCAATCCCCTTCGTGCAAGCCGATCATTCGAGTATAGTAACCATTGCGCAGATTATCTTGACTGATCCCGAGCTGTTTATCTATTGCTTTATTTTCTTGGACTGCATTTTCTTTTTCGATGCCCAGCAATCGAATCTGCTCTTGAGCTTTCTTAGAGGATTGGACAGCTCGAGTGGCCTCGGAATTAGTTCGGATCGCGAGAAAAAAGATGATGATGGCAGTTATTAGCAGTAAAAGAGCAATCAGATTGGTCTTGCTAGCAATTACTGGATTCTTTTTGAACCAGCGTACGAGTTTTTGATTGCGTGTTAAAGGAGGTGCTAACGCCGGTTCCTGAATCTCTAATCGGCGCAGATCTTTGGTAAACTGATCGTTCTCTTTGTTCGCAGGACTAAGTGCAGTTGGTTGAGGACCATGTTCATTCCGATAGGGTTGAATCTGAAGAAGAGCAGTTGAAACAACATCTTCCATGATGGGTTGAGTAAGAGTAGCCTTCATCGATTTTTGGCACTTGGGGCAGATATCAGCAAGCGATTCGCTATCGAGTACCGATCGACAATCGCCATGAGGACAGCGGCACAACCGATGACAGATAGGACAGAACATTTCGATGGGAAAAACAGATACTTTATTACAATCTGGATAGATACAACGAAAGAGGGGATCCATGGAAGATTCCTAGGGAAGTCATCGTTTAGTTCAGATTAATCAGTGCTTATAATCATATTTATTATAGCAAATCCTATCGAAATGAAAAAGAGTCGAGAGATGCTATACTGAACCACGAAAAGTGGATCTCCAGCTAAGGTAATTTGGTAGCGTAAAAAAGGGAGAATCATGGCAACCAAACGAAAAACGAACACCTCCCGCAGTCTATTTGGTAAGTCGGCGATCCGCTTGATGAAAGAAAAGAAAACCTGGGGATCAGATGGGGAGAAAGAATGAAGGAAGGGACAATAGATTTATACAATCGATCAAGTGGTTTATGATATTTTTTTGTATTGACGATGAGGTTCACTCTTTCTATTCAAGAAGAAAGATCTCAATTCCTTGCTGAATAAGGTAACAGCGGCGAGTAAGAAGACCCGCATGAAATAAAGCGTAAAACCTACTGTTTTTGAATCTAGAGGTACGCTACCATGACCACTACGACGACAATTTCACCGTAACCCGAACAGAACCACATGGTCAGCATTCGGTCCCGCAACTGGATAGTCACAGGCGTTTCCATTTTGTCCAAGGCGGAAATGATCGACACAGATAGCTTTCTCTTCGACATGTTGAACATCTTCCCATTCGAGGAATCTGGTTGTGTTTGATAAGATGGGGAGGACGACAAATAAGAGATGACAAATAAGCCGCTCGAGCTGTTTCCGCTCGAGAAGAAAGACGCCAAAGGGAAAGCGTAAGGCCGGACACCGGTTTCCAGGGCGGTCAACTAAAGACAAGATGAAGGCCAAAATGGCGCATAACGGCGCAAAAATGGCGTATAACTTAGCCGTGGTATTTCCCAGAATTAGCTTATTTCCAAGGGTTTTCGTCAACGCCGTCTGCCTTGGGATGGCGCATAACGGCGCATAAATGGCGTATAAATTAGCTGAGGTATTTCCCAAAACTAGCTTATTTCCAAGGGATTTCGTCAACGCCGTCTGCCTTGGGATGGCGCATAACGGCGCATAACGGCGCATAAACGGCGTATAAATTAGCTGAGGTATTTCCTAGAATTAGCTTATTTCCAAGGGTTTTCGTTAACACCGCTTGCCTTGGGATGGCGCATAACGGCGCATAAACGGCGTATAAATTAGCTGAGGTATTTCCTAGAATTAGCTTATTTGCTAGGGATTTCGTCAACACCGCTTGCCTTGGGATGGCGCATAACGGCGCATAAATGGCGTATAAATTAGCTGAGGTATTTCCCAGAATTAGCTTATTTGCTAGGGATTTCGTCAATGCCACTTGCCTTGGGATGGCGTATAATGGCTCAAAACGTCGACTCAAAAAGCGCGGACCGTATTGCTCGGTCCACGCTTCACGGTCCGAGAGAATGAAGTCGACTTCGAGGAATTAACCTTCTCCTGGGTTAGTTGTTCGAGTGATATGGCAAGCAGGAGAAGATAGCCAGGTAAGATTGTGCCCTGGCTTCTGAGAGGAGTTGATATATGAGTAAAAATGGAGAGCAGATTCGGGATAAAATCCTTAAGGTGATATTCGGTGCGCTTCATCTTCAAGTCAATCCGATGATTTGCAGCATCACAGCCAATTCCATAGCTAATGAATTGGGGATGAGCGTCGATGAAGTGCTAAAACATCTGGAGAGCTTAAATAAGGAAGGTCAGATCAACCTCGAACCGCGCGCCAATGAGTACATCGCTAATTTAAATTCTACTCAGCTCCAGTTGTACCAAAAAAAGCTTGAGGACAATGGCGTGGCAGTTCCGAGACAACCAATGTCAATACTTTCCGCTTACAACCCGCTGAAAACCATCTGGTTGCCTGGGTCTGAGGCCGAGATTTCCCAACCGAAAGGCATCATCGTCGTCGTTGGCCCCAATTCATCGGGCAAAACGCTATTCCTTCGTGATATCGATAATTATTTACTAACGGGCAATCCTAACTTCGTCGTTTGTCATAACCTCGCTGCCCAAATGCCGGATAACTATCAAGGATTGGTCAAAGAACTCATCGCCAACAAATCCTTTCGGCCAGCGTCATCGGATCTACACCCCGCGCAATATCGACGATTTGATGCGTTCCTGAAGTCAGAACTTACTAAAGAAGATAATAACCGTCGTTCAGTTACCATGTCATTGCCGATGCTCGAAAGAGAGTACAACAATTTCAATTCAGAACGAAATGGAAAAAATCCGAGTTGGTTCAACTCCATCGGGTTTGCGCTGGTTGCCCGTCTCGATCTCGAGGAGAGGAGGCGAATTTGCGACAAGGTCGCCAGCTTCGATAGCAGGTACTATCCGCCAGATGTACCGATTCAGGCCCTATCCCTCAATAGCGAGGCACAGGACAAGCTCGCCGAGGAGACAGGTAACGTCTTCGGGAACGCTGTGTGGCTTGACATTTCCGAGAAGGACACCTTGCAACTGCGAGTAGCAGGTACTCCCAATCGCCCTCCAACTGGTGAGATGAACAATCCCTTGAAAGAAAGAAAATACCGTATCATCGAAAACGAGGGGGACGGCTACAGATCCTATGTCGGGACTTGTCTCTCGCTTCTAGTGGGCATCCGACCTGTAGTACTCATTGATGAGCCGGAACTTTGCCTTCACCCTCCTCAGGCGTACCACATAGGGAAATTCATTGGGAAGTATGCCAAGGAAGATCATGTGACCTTCGTTGCTACCCATAGTAGTCACGTTATCCGAGGGCTCCTGGAAACAAACAAGCAAATTACGTTCATCCATCTGACAAGACGAAACAGGAGGTTCGCTGGAAGGCTGTTGAATAAGCAGGAGTTATTGGAGAGCGTGCGGAATCCGAAGGTCAGAGGCGAAGCAATCCTGGATGGCATCTTCTCTAAGGGGGTAGTTCTCGTTGAGGGTGCAGGTGACCGGGAGATGTATCAGGCAGCTTCGGAAGCACTACCAGCTTACCAGTCCAGGGAAGTCCATTTTGTTTCTGTCGAAGGCACGGGAGGCTTTGCTAAGCCTTTGCAGTTCTACCGCTCTCTCGGTATCCCTACCGCTGTCATCGCCGATCTGGACGCAGTATGCGACACGGACAAGATCAAGACTATCGCAAATGTGCTTGGCTCAAATGCCGATGATAAGCTAAAAAAGGAGGCCGTTGAGTCGCTGCAAAAAGTTGCCAATGAGATCAAATCACTACCTGCTACACTTACTGTGGGGGAAGCGAGAGAACAATTGAAAAAGATCTCTGAAGATCTCTCTGAGAATTCGTTGAATTGGGAGAACAATGAAGACAACAGCTTGCGGAGCAGCCTCAATGAGTTAGCGGAACGACTGAAACGGAATCGCAGGCTCAAGAAAGGAGGCATAGAGTCATACAAAGACAAGCCCGAAATTCATTCACATCTTATAGAGGTAATCAATAAATTCGCCGAGCTTGGCCTCTTCTTCGTACCGGTAGGAGAACTTGAAAACTGGGTGAAACACTTGATGGAAGATCATCCGAAGAGTAGTGGAACGTCAAAAACTGAACGAGCAGCAATAGCAGCTGAGAGGATTCGAGAGGCAAAGGATAAGAGTGGTGACATTTGGGAATTTGTGGAAAAGGTGCTTGACTATCTTCAAGCACAGGAAGAACAACAGTGATCGTTCTCAGCGACTCGAGGAGTCCGAACTTCCAGCAGCAGAATTGGAGACTTTTTGGTATGAGCGCTAAATCCGCTAAGATAAGACTCGGCCCCATCCCCGTACGTTGAATCGCTTACGTTATAAGCCTTGCGAACCCGGGCCTCAAGAGCTTCTTTCACCCCAACACCAGGGTGATTCGTTCTATCAAGCCCAAGTTCTGCCTGTTCTGTTTTATTCGATGGGTCACAGCGCCGTATCCTTCGAGGTTGCACGGATCAACAGACCAGTGCTCAAGTCCTCCGTTCTATTCCTGACCTTCTCCTCGTACCAAATCTGACACTGCGTCCGCTTCGCTGAGGTTGTACACTTCAAGCTTGCCGATTGGTTAGAAAGTGCGCAAAGACAGTGGGCACGATTAACCGACAACTGCAACTGCTCGTGTCCGGCGACCCTCTGGCGTCTCGGTCACCACAGCAACGCCAGGACCGTTCGTTTCCAGTTGTACCAGCAGTTCACCCGTCTCGGACCAGATCGCACTACGGCCCGCCGACCTGAGACCACCGGATGGACCGCCGAAGTTGGCGAAAGCCGTCATCATGCGATGCTGCACAGCATAATGGCTCAGCTTTGAGACTACCCCTTCAAAGTCGGAAGGGATCACGAACATGCTCGCTAGATAAGTATCAGCATTTCGATTAGATGCCCTTTGTGCGTGGGCTGGTCTACCAATATCGGCACAGATTGCCACAGCAGCAATATTGCCACCGAAATGGATGAGCGGATCATGATCACCGGGTTGAAATGAGGTAGCTTCTGCAGGAGGCACAATGCCGTCGCAACTATCGCAAATTGCGCTCGGTGGAAATGCCCCCAGATAATGCTTCGTGTAGAGTTCGATAGTTTGATTAGGAAAAAGGATGAACGCACCGATGTGGAAAGACGATCCGATTCGAACAGGTGCGCCGACAACAAGTACCATTCCGTGGCTTACTGCCACATCGAGTAACGGTCCCAAACGCGGATCACTCTCGGAGAACGCCAGATTAGCGGCATCTGCCAGTTCATAGCCGGTGAGCGAAAGCTCGGGAAACAAAACAACCGCTGCACCTTCGTTTGCGGCAAGGCGAGCGAGTTGAACATGTTCATCAAGGTTGGATAGCACATCGCCCTTTACCGGGCATGTCTGAGCAACGGCAATCGAACGAGAACGTATCATACCTGTCCCCTAAATTGGCAGATTCCCGATGGTAGATTCCCGATGGCAGCTTCCCGATGGTAGCTTGCCGACGATCAGCAACTCGGGCTCATCGGTCTCTACTACTATCTCTGGTTCATCTCTACTGCTAAATCAGATTTTCTGATGGGTATTCGTCGAAACTGAGCATACCCATCTACAAAAAAAGCGATATGCTACTTCACTTTTTTGAGGTGTGAAATAGTGAATGGGCGCTACAGGATTCGAACCTGTGACCCCCAGCGTGTCGAGCTGGTGCTCTAGCCAACTGAGCTAAGCGCCCTGAAATCGTATTGATATAATATCAATCTACGAACGAAATATCAACATGAATCAAAAAAATTGTCTTAAATATAGCAAAACTCTCTCTTAGCTAAGAACTTTTCTATCAGTCTATAAACTTTAGATCTATAAACTTTAGATCTATAATCTTTCGATCTATAATCTTTCGGTCTATAAACTTTATATCTATAAACTTTATGACTTTATATCTCAGCTAATCGATAAATTTCTGAAAAAGAAAAACCCTGAAAAAATTAGTAATTAAAAATATTTAGTAATTAATAGCAATTCCAGTAATTTCTGACTCCCTTTTCAAAATCTATGGAATTCATTGTAAGACCCGCTAAAATAAAGTCAATATACTTTTCTTCTCCCAAGGTATTTTTATTTCTGTATATCTTATCTTGTTGAAATGAGGATAGTCGCGATGCAAAAGTTCACAGTTAACCAGGGAACGAAGGGCGTTTTCCCCTGGTTATCGTTGTTTAGTCTGCTGTTTTTGGTGAATCCCGGATCGGATTCGATTATTTCCGCTAAAGAACCAAATTTGCCGTCAAATTTGAGCAAAGAGGAATACAAACCGTCCGCCCAAACGGTGCGCCGATACGGTAAAGGGTACCGTTATCATCAAGAGGGCTGGATTTATCTGCATCTAGAAGGAAAACCGTATGAACGCGGCTTTCAACATGGCAAATTATTAGCTGAAGAAATCAACGAATTTGTCTATGCTTGTGCTAGTGAAGTCTCCAAAAAAGACCCGGAAGTCGCTTGGCGATCCACGCGAGTGCTTGTCAATGCCCTATTTTTACGGAAATTCGATCCCGAATACCTCGAAGAAATGAAGGGGATTGCCGATGGGGCGAATGCCGCAGGGGGAAGTTTTGATGAGCGGCCTTTAGATGTGATTGATATTGCAGCAGTGAATCTCTGGCCGGAAATTTTCACTCTGGGATCGGCTTTGAATGCGACCCCAACAGGGCTGGAAGGGAAAAAATTCGAGAAAAATTCGCCTAGGAAAATGCCAGGTCGTCAGCTCGAGCATTGTTCCGCTTTTGCGGCAACCGGTCCCGCTACCGCTGATGGGAAGATCGTATTTGGCCATATAACCATGTTTGGCCTCTATGGCGGACGATTTTCGAATGTTTGGATCGATATTAAACCAGAAAAAGGCTACCATCTGGCCATGCAATCGTTTCCAGGAGGGATTCAAAGCGGGATGGATTATTATATCAATGAAACCGGTTTGATGGTTTGTGAAACAACGATTCGCCAAACGAAATTTAATGAAAAAGGGCAGACATTGGCTTCGCGCATTCGCAAAGTTTTACAGTATGCAGATAGTATCGACAAAGCGGTTGAGATTTTGAAAACCGAAAATAACGGTCTCTATTCGAACGAATGGTTATTGGGCGATGCCAAAACCGATGAAATAGCCCTTTTTGAACTCGGAACCAGTCAACACAAGCTGATGCGCAGCTCAAAAGAGGAATGGTTCGGTAATACCAAAGGGTTTTATTGGGGTTGTAATAATACTAAAGATTTACAAGTTCGATTGGAAACGATTCCCAGCACTCAAGAAAAACCTCATAATATGGTTTGGAGTCCTTCCGAACGAGATAAAACTTGGTTGAAATTTTACCAGAAGAATCAAGGGAAAATTTCGCTGGAAAATACCAAACAGATTTTCATGACCGCGCCGATCACGGCCTACCCTTCTCTGGATGCCAAAATTACAACCAGTGCCATGGCAAAAGAGCTGAAAACTTGGGCCTTGTGGGGACCGCCTTTGGGGAATGTTTGGACAGCTCGTCCTACAGAGATTCGAGACTATGAGCGGATCCTTCCTCTAATTCCTAACCCTTGGACGGTGCTGCATGCCAATCCGCCAAGTATGGGATCAACCAATTCGGTGGTCGATCTCCCCGCTCGTGCCTTGCCCTGGCGAGTGCCCGGAACGATCTCCGCCATTTGGACCAATAGCAGTAACCCTCTCTGGTTTGGCACATTATTACCAAAATCTGATAAGGATAGCTGGTTGGCTTCCGCATTCGCCGAATATGAATCTCTTGCTGCCTATGAAGCCAACTCGCGAAAATATCAGTCACAACTCACTGAAAAAATGCAACAGGATCTTGCCGTAAGAAGATATCAAAATCTGGTTGCTTGGCAGAGCAGACCGCAAAACCCTAATGCCGAAAGTAATCCCTTCGATCTAGAACGGGACCGCTGGGTCCGTGCCGAGACCGCGCGCGGTTGCTTTCTCCTCGATGCTCTGAAATTGGAAATCGGCCAAGAAAAATTTGTTAAACTGATGGACGATTTTGGCCATCGCTTCGCAGGGAAAGAGGTCGATACAACGCAATTTATCGCCTTCATTGAAACGGAAACCAAACAAAAATGGGAATCGTTCTGTAACTCTTGGCTTCATCAGAAAACCTTTAACTGGGATTTTCAGGTCGTTACCAAGAGTATTTCAAAAGTGAAACGATCAGGGCAGAATTATGACCTAAAAGGGCAGTTTACTTCTCCTAGCAAAAAACTCTGGTTGCCAAAAACTCTAGAAGTCAAACTCTGGGTAGATGATAAACATCAAGAATCGGCGGTCTCTCTGGGAAGACAAACCGCTTTGGCAAACGGAAATGGTAATTCTCCCATGAATTCTTCTAGGGATACTCCTAGGGATTCTTCCAAAGAAGAGAAAAAATCGTTGCGTAGTATAGTCAAAACCATCCATCTCGATGATGAAGGGAAATTCTCGATCGTAGTAGAAGGGTATCCGGTGAATATGGTTGTCGATCCTTATTACCGATTACCCCGGGATGGTGCTCGCCGATATACCGTTTCTTCCTTTTCGGCGGATTTAGAGGAGACGGTTATCGTTTATGGAACGCAGGCTTTCGCCCCCGCACTTAAAGCAACCGCACTGCATTTGCAGCAACAGATCCGTGCTTCCTGGAGCAATATTGTTGTCCCTGTATATGCCGATAAAGATATTTCCGAAAATCTGTTGCGAAAAAACCATGTCATTCTCATCGGAAATCCTTCAGCGAATTCACTGGTTGCCAAATATCAAAAGCTATTCCCAATCGAGTTTGGCTCAGATTACTTTCAATTCAAAGGAGAAATTTATTCTCACGAAGGGAGTGCGGTTTTAGCAGCAGCGATTCATCCACTGAACCCCTCTCGATCAATGGTCGTCGTTTCGGGAAATGGGTATGAATCTACCTATCATGCAGTGAAAGCTCTGGGGATTCGCGGCGCAACTATGGGGGAAGTCGTTATTTCTCCTCATCGCAAAGAGGCGATTCACCGAACCCAAGATAAATCAGAGAATCAATATTCTTTGGAAATGAAAAAATAATTTTTTGAGAACTGGGATTGCTATCCTTGGATTACCATCTTTGGATTGCTATCCTTGAATTACTATCCTTGGATACGATCGTGCTTTTCGATGGATAAAAGGGGATCCCAGTTCTTGTTTATTGCGTTATTTTTAGTCGATTAAAATTTCTGTTGCCCTGATTATATATAATCAGAATCTGAGTAATCGCTTCAATACTAAAATAAACACCGAAGTAAATCATTAATAAATGGAGTTTTGCCTTGTCGGATATTGTTGAATGGGAGATACCTTCCTTTGCTGCACTGAAAAAAGAATCGGAAGAGATTCGTCGACGCATCAATCATTTTCGCCAATCTCTTGGCCGGTTTTTTGTGCAAAAGCAAGAATTAATCGATCTGATGGTCATAGCAGCGGTGGCCCAAGAACCGCTACTTCTCGTGGGACCGCCCGGAACCGCCAAATCAGATTTGGTATTAAAGTTTAAAGAATCGTTGCAGATTTCCGAAGAAGATTATTTTGAATACATGCTTACGCGCTTTACAGAACCTTCGGAAATTATTGGTGCTATCGATATTTCCAAATTGCGCGACGGCCAGTATATTCGGCGAAAACAGGGGAAGTTACCTACATGCCGATTGGCATTTTTGGATGAAATATTCAAGTCCAACTCCGCTATTTTGAATATTTTGCTTACAATCATCAATGAGAAAAAATTCTACCAAGATGGGGTACCAGAACCGGTTCCTCTGCGGATTTTATTCGCGGCAACGAATGAGATTCCTGAACAGGGGGAATTAGCGGCTCTGAAAGATCGATTTGTGCTAAAAGTACTGAGCCGATCGGTCCAAGATCGCTATTTTCAGGACTTGATCGATACCGGTTTACAAAGCGAAACGTACCGGGTGTTTCAAAAGAAACCTTGGGCGGAAGGTCTTTGTTCCCTCGAAGACTTTTTCAAAGCACATGCCTATTTAAGCTATCTTTTCGCGGAACGGAAAGGAACTGGAGAAAACGATCTGCAGAACGATCGCACGAAGTTTTTTCCCAATGATGTTTTCCGAGAATTTCAAAGATTAGTTAAAACCCTCGTTCGCGAAGATCATATCTTCATATCGGATCGCAAACTGGTTAAATTGTACAAACTATTCCGGATTCGTGCCTGGCTTTTTTCAGGCGGAACCGTCACCAAAAGCGACTTAGGATTATTGGCATATTTAGGAGAGTCGATGAAAGAAATTGAACATCTCCACCAAAAAATCCCAGCGCTTTTGGGGGATAATTGAGATAGTTGGCTACATTTTGAGCTTTTAACCAGAAGTTTAATTCTTGACATTTTTTATCTGAATTTAATCGCATAACGAGTGGATTTACAGCGATTATTCCAGAAACAGAGCTTTCCTTTAAAAATGGTTTCTTTTTAGGTAATTGACCAACAATTTATCTCATTCCAGTTCCCTTTATCATTAATTGTGAGCTATAATTTTATTATAGCCCTAATGATGCGAAGGAATTGAAATCATGTTTACAAGATGGCTCTCCAAAACTTTACGAGTCTTTTCTCCTAGAAAAAGAGATACCAGTCTAGGAGTTTATAAAAACTCTCATTCTAATACCATTATACAATCAAAAAGATCTTGCCGGTACCAGTTTCGCGGTCTAGAGATTCTCGAAGATCGGACGGTACCAACGGGAGATATCGTTGTCGGTGCAGATGCAGGGGCACCGCCGGAGGTAAGAATTTTTGATGCGGTAAGTGGTGCTCTGGTCTCTCAATTTTTACCCTATTCCGGGGAGATGCTAGGCGGGGTTCGTGTAGCAACCGGAGATTTTCTAAATACCGGAACACAAGATGTGGTTACCGTACCAGGACCAGGCTATCCATCCAATATAATGGTTTTTGATGGTCGTAACGGTAATCTTTTAAGTAGTTTCTACGCTTTCGATCCCAGTTTCACAGGAGGTGTTTATATCGCGGTTGGAGATCTATTAGGCAATGGTCAACAAGAGATTGTCGCCTCTGCGGGGGCAGGGGGTGGTCCCAATGTCGAAGTCTTTACGATGAGTGGTGGTCTTCTTGCTAGCTTTTATGCTTATGGTTCGACATTCACGGGTGGAGTGCGTGTGGCAGTTGGGGATGTCAGTGGCAACGGGCATGACCAGATTATCACGGCACCCGGTTTTACCGGTGGACCGCAGATAGGGGTTTGGGATATAAGCAACGGCCCAGCGCAGATGGTTTCTAGTTTCTATGCTTATCAACCGCAATATACCTTCGGGGTCTATGTCGCTGCGGGGAACGTTTACGGCAATGGAGTGGATTCCATCATTACCGGTTCGGGGGCAGGCGGAGGACCGCAGGTAGCTGTTTATAATGTCAACGGTACTTTACAGGATTCTTTTTTCGCGGGTGACACGTCCTTTTCTGGTGGCATTCGCGTTGCTGCGGCAGATGTGAATAGCTTCGGGCGCGACCAGGTTATAACTACCACCGGCTATGGCACGCAACCGGTGGCCAATGTTTATGATATCCCCACGGGTAGTCAAACCGCGGCCGTAGCCACTTTCCCTGCTGGCTTCAATGTCGGAACCTTCGTCGCTGGCACAACCTCCCCCTTGAGCATTCCATCGACAGCACCATCGGTGATCAATGCTGCCTATGGCTTCCTCTTTAATTATTATGCAAACAATTCCGCAGTCTACGGATTTTATCCCTATTATGGTATCTACGGACCGTTCAGCTATGGCTATTATGGTCTCGGGGCAGGCTACTATCCATACCTCTATGATGGCCCAGGTCTCTTTTATTCCCCGTCCTATTTCTATAGCCCGGGCTTCTTCTCCACGACTTATTTTGCTTCCCCTTCTAGTCTACCCTATTATTCCTCATCTTATTTCTCTAGCCCTGGCGTATATGATGGTTCGGGCTTCCTCTACGATCCTACCTACTCGGATCCTTCGTTGTATAGTTCCTCCTTCGACACGAGTGGCTTTAGTGGTGGTGGCTTTAGTGGTGGTGGCGGCGGTGGTTTTAGTGGCGGAGATCTTAGCGGCGGAGGCGGCGGTTTTAGTGGTGGCGGTGGAGGTTTTAGTGGTGGTGATTTCACAGATTAGAAACCACCAATTCGAAACAGATCTTCCGCAAGATCGATTTGAACCAGAGAGTATCCCAATCGACCAGATCCTATCTAACCTGATTCATCGATTCATCAAAGAGAGCACGAAGAATAGGTCTTCGTGCTCTCTTTGATGTCTTCAACTCGATTATTATAATTGTGCAATATTTATCACGATTCGATGGAGGAGATGGGGGACAGATTCTCTATCGGAGGAGAGGTGGACGCAGAAGCTGGAGTTGGGACAGGACTAGACCGCCGTTGCCAATAATGTCGCAGGCCAGCCCAGAGCATGGGAGAGATGGAAATGAAAATCACAACCAAAATTACTTTTTCGATGTGTTTTTGAATCTTAAAATTCTCACCAAAAATAGGCTGCAATGCCGGTTGCAAAACAGGGGTCAAGAGATAACCGATCATAATCATACTGATAATCCAGCCTAAACCTCCAAAAATATTGTATAGTAAAAATCGTGAATAACTCATTTTACCAATCCCCGCAACTACAGGAGCAAAGGTGCGAATAAAAGGCATAAATCGAGCTAGAACGATTGTTTTGCCACCATGTCTGTCATAGAAGTTTTGCGCGGATATCAGATATTCTGGTCGAAAAAATCGAGATTTTGGCTTATTAAACAAACGTTTACCACTGCGGTAGCCAATCCAGTAGCCAACCGAATCTCCAATAATAGCCGCTGTTGTTAAACTTGAAATCAACCACACCAACGGCCAAGAACTGTTATAGGCGACGATACCAGCAGTTACTAATAGTGAATCCCCTGGCAAGAAAAATCCGATCAACATCCCTGTTTCACAAAAGACAATAATATTCAACGCTATAAAGGCCGCTATGGTTATTTCGGGTTGACTCAACACCGCCATTAATTCTTGACTATTGAATAGATTCTTAAACACTTCGGCGATTTGCCGAAATAATTCTTGCATTATTATTTCTCCGTCTATGCCCCGCTTAGATCTGAGTCTCAGACAATTCCCAACTTCGATCTTCCGTTTCAATCCCGGTTTCTCAACCTAGCTATTGATAAGAAATATCGTTCCGCTATTAGAGCATGTTTTATCAGATTTTGAGGTTTTCAAATCGGACTAAAATGCCAAGGATTGTCTTATCGCTCCTCAGCCCATATTCCCTACATTATTATCTTTAATTCCAAATATGTCTATGGCATTTAGGCGATTCATGCTAAAAAACATTTTTTTTCATAATTAATTATGAATTTGATTGATAATCCACTTTTCATTATATATGCAGTTCGTAGTCAAGTTCCCTTTGAAACAATTAGACTCATCAGATTCTTATGGTCAGTGGCTTTCCTTGCTCCACGACTTCACCTTAGCGGAGGGCGATCATCAATTTCTTGGTTTATCCATGATGAATAATGATAATCGCTCTTTCCGTGGCATGATACCCGCATTTCTATTGAGGTTTAATCCGAGCAGCAAAAATAGCGCTCATCAAATTATCGACCGGTGCGAATTGGTCGGTAAGAGGATACGCAAAACCAGTTTGCAAATATTGGTCTAATTTTTCGTCGGGTAGTTCCTGCGTTTTTATTGAATTCATTAAAGTTGGAACGAGAATCGCGTTTCCTGCTAATAATCTAGGTTCCTTGTATGTATTCTCTTTGAAAGATAGGATGGTTAATTGTAACCCAAACTTTGTCAGATCTAGTGGTTGATCGGAAGCATACAGAATATAGACACCGCGTTGAGCATATTCCCATTCGGAATCGGAATTGATCAAATGAACATATTTGAAACTCTTTCTTAGAGTGCGTGCAGCAGCTCGCCAGAGATCCCCTTTGGTTAAACTATCGATAAAGGTCAATAAATAGACTCCATCAGGGGCCAAGAGTTTTTTAACTCCTTCATTATATTCTTGAGTGAGTAAATGGTAAGGAATCGATAAATCGTTGACGGCATCCTGAACGACCATCTGATAGGATCCTTTTTCCGCAACTTCCATAATATATTGACGGCCATCCATATGATGGGAATGAATATGGGTATCCATCTTTAAGCCCAATTTTTCATGAGCAATTCGAGTGACTCCGGGATCGATTTCTACTACATCGATGTGAGCTTGCGGATAAAGATGTTCCACACAGCGTGGGAGTGTATATCCGCCACCGCCGATAACCAGCATGCGGGGATTGGCGTTTTCCGCAAGATAGCTTTTCAAAAATTCGAGCTGCACATACTCGTGCGGATAACCCAGGAAAGTTGGGTCTTTGATGTCAACGAACGAATGTTGAAGCTGATCGAGAATCAAAGCTTTTACGGGTCGATTGGCATACTCGGTATCCGTAACACGGATAGCATAATATTGAGTTTCGAGGTCGAAACGTCCCCGAATTTGTGATAGCACAAATGGGGCCATACAACAAGCCCCGATGACAATACTACTGCCAAATAGCCACGATAAGTTTCGCCATAATTTGCCGACAATCAAGGCCAGCATCATCAGAGTAAGAGCCAGGATCAGTACGACTCGATACATCCCGAACGTTGAAATGAAAATATAACCGGTAGCGAAAGTACCAGCGATAGCGCCGAGAGTCGAAACAGCATAAATCGACCCAGCGGTACGCCCCGCGCTTTGAACATCGGGAACCGCTGAACGGATCACTTGTGGCGAGATCATCCCTAATAAAAACATCGGTAAAAAGAATAACCCAAACGTCCAAAATACGACTCGTTGAATCATACTGGTGATCCCTTCCAAAAACGAAAATTGCTGGAAGAGCATCAACATAATCAAAATGAATAAGGTACTGGTGCTAGCAAAGAACAAGATGATTCCTAGAGGAGGAGGACAATAATTTTCGTTGGCTGGTTGTGGGATAATCTGTGCAGGGCCATTGGAGACGATCTGAATTCGTTTCCCCAGAGAGGGCATTAATAATATCGCAATCACTCCGCCAGAGGCAAAGCCAAACCCGTGGATGATCCAGGGGGTTAAAGGAAAGCCAATGGCATCCGACCAGCGATCGAAGATATAATCCATACCGATCCAGTATGAAATCGACCTGGCCCCCATCTCGCCGTGGTGAGTCCAGAGAGTTCGAACCGTATCCCCGATAGTATACACACCATCGCGAAAAAAGTAGAGCGATATTTGATAGCCGATCGGGTAACTCAAAATAATCCCTACAATACCGCCAATCACGAACCAGTTGAGAACAATCCCGAGCCGATACCTGCTTAAGAATATCCCGATCATGGCTAGTAGTAATCCACCTGACAATCCGAGCAACGGAATCAACCATTCTGCTCCGGTCAGGTTCATGACTTCTGGTAAATTTTGATGGAATTCAGTAAACTTCGTGAGGTGGAAGATTTGGTCGATCACTTTGCCAATCTCTTTAGCAGAAAAAAGTCCCAGCAGGCCAAGCGCCAAAACCGATATTCCTCGTAACCCAGCCGTAGGCCCTTTATCGGCAATTACTCCACCGAAATAATTTCCAAAGGCTGTTGCTGCTAGCATGACGCCGATAATCCCTGTCCAACTATATAATGAGACACCCAGAGTTGGAGCGAGAATCCGCGATGCGGTTAATTCTAACGACATACCAACAAAGCTACAAATAAAGACAATCAGATAAGCAAAGCCAAGTCGCCGGCGAAAATCCAAGTCTTTCTTGCTTACGAACGATTGGTCGCTATCCATCCCCTTAGAGCTTACGGGATCGATGGGGGTTTGCTCTTGGGCGACCGTTTTGATCTGTACCGACCTTGCTGTCAAAAAATGGATGATCGCTAAAATCGCGAGCGTCCCTGCACCCGCGAAACTAATAGCATCCAGAGTGAAATGAGCTAGAAGTTGAAATCCGGTCAGATAATTTCCTAGCAGACAACCAAAAGTACCTAATGCAAAATTGATCCCGGCAATACGCCCTATCTGACGAACATCGCGCATCCCGAGCTGAATGACAAGAGGTGTAATCATGCTTAACACCGTAGCTGGAGCGATGACAAAGAGAAAAGCAAGCAAAGGGATGCGCGGGCCTAACGGAATCGATTGATGCCAATGGACTTGATGAGCCAAATGGGACAACCCAACGAGCGATAACGAACTGATACTGCCCAGAAATAACAGCAAAGCCAGGGTTCGCCGAGATGGATAGCGAGCAGCTATTTTTCCACCTAGCCAATTGCCGGTAGCTATCCCTAATAAAAAGAAGCCGATAATCGAAGTCCAAGTTTCGATCGATGAACCGATAAATGGGGCCAGATAACGCCCCGCCAATAATTGTAAAATCAAACTAACCGCATTCACCACAAAAATGGTGATGCCGGTTCCCAGTAAAGAAAAAATGGGGATGGTTACTGAAAAATCAGAACGAGTTTGCTTGGGTTCTCTACTTGGGGAAGCTGGGGTAGATTGAGAAGAATTCATCGCTTTATTGGTTCTCTATTTGTAATCGTTTCAGGGTTTTATGATAACTGCATTAAATCGAGGGCGTTTTTGCACGGTTTTCAAATAAACAGTTTATATTGTATGGTTTCAACTGCGGGCAAGCATCTTCTAACATTCGGAAATAAGTTCCTGTCATTAGATACAGTTTAGAAAAAACCCCTAAGAATCGCCTACCCCTAATGAAGAATTTTTTCTCCTTTATACCCAAATTTGATAAATTTTTGATCATTAAATCTAATGTTTATTGAAGGAAGTATGTAACCGATCTGAAGATTCATTTATTAAAAAGATCCTCTTCAAAATGGGAATTGGCATAAACAAACGGCACTTTGGTAATTCAGAGAAGTAAAAATGATGCAACATTCGATTCCTAAATCTTCCCAAAACCCTCCAGATTGTTTGAGTTAAATTAGATCTGGTCATTCCAAAATGAAGTAAGGAGAGAACGAGAGGCCGTTCGGCAATCGGCACTTCGATCTTGACAGAAAATTACCATTTTTTTATTTCCGTATCGCTTGAGATTATATTAGATGACAGGGGAAAAAGAACCATCGATGGGGAATAATTACTCAGTATAATTGATCCATCAGTCGAGGTCGAGATTGGGATATTAGAGTAAGAAAAGGCCAACAAGAAATAGGCAACGAGAAATAGGCAACAAGAAAATAGATCTATCAAAAAGTTTCCGATCATGATAACCACAAGAACTGTGCAGATGATTAACGGATGGGAGTCTAGATGAGTAGCAGATATCGAAGTAGGATCGTTTGGGTTCTCATTCTTGCCAGTGTTTCAGGAACCTGGACCAAGCTGAGCGCTCAAACCGCCCCGATACCATTCCGCAAGCCTCAGTTAGTTGCTTCCATCGAATTCAAAGGTTTGAAAAACTATACTCCAGATCAATTATTATCGATGATGTCCACTCGAGTCGGCACGGACTACAAAGCAGAGGTGATGCAACAGGATCTGGAGAAGATCCGTTCAACACACTGGTTTCGCGATTCCGATCTCCATATGAGCTCGAATATCGATAGCGATGGGCAAATTCACATACAAATATTCGTGACCGAACTAGCCCAAGTAATCAAAAAAATTGTTTATTTGGGGGCACAGCATCTCAGCGAAAAGGAATTGAATGAGATAACCGGATTACGAGTGGGAATGAAGATGAGCCCGCAAGTCAATCAGAGTGCGGCTAAAGCGATCTGGCAAAAATATATATCGATGGAACGGATCAATGCCAGTGTGGAGTTATTGAAAGGGACCAAAGAGACCGATCAGGAAGTGGTATTTCGCATCGTCGAGGGGATGAAACCGCGCATTACCGATATCCAGTTCAAGTTTTTGGGACCGCAATCAGGTAAAGTGAGTATTGGCCGGTTGCGCAGTCAACTAAAAATTGGACGAGGCATTCCAGGAGTTGGTGGTAAATTCGATCAAATGACCGTAGATGACGAGGACCAGAAACTGCGCGATTATTATGCAGCACTGGGATTTATCGATGTACGTGTTCGCCACGAGATTATCTGGAATGACGATCACCGCACGGCAACGATTATCTTTTATATCCAGGAAGGTCAACGCTACCGAGTTGGTGATGTGAAGGTGCAAGGCAATTCTACATTCAATGAAAATACCCTATTGCAGGTTACCAATTTACGCCCGCAAGAATTTTACGATGAACATGCCGCCAAGATGGACGGGAATCGTATAGCCGATTATTACGGGTATACGGGACGCGAGGCGCGAGTACGACAAATCCCCGCTCCCGATCCAGAGAATCCTGGGGTAGTGAATGTCACTTACGAAGTCGAGGAACGCGGTGTTTCCTACATCAAAAATATTGTCATAACGGGGAACGAGCGAACACAGGATCGCATTATTCGCCGGCAGTTGAATCTATTTCCAGGTCAGATTTTATCCTATCCCGAATTGCGCATGGCCGAAGAGAATTTAAATCGTCTCGGTTTATTCAAGAACGATCCCGCTAACGGCATTCGCCCATCGGTAAGCGTTCTCAATCCAGAGCTGGATGATCCCTGGAAAACAGTGCAGGTTCAGGTCGAAGAGCAGCCAACGGGGAGTTTTATGGTCGGGGTCGGGGTCAACTCGAATATCGGTCTATTGGGCAATATCGCTTTGAATGAACGAAACTTCGATCTATTTAATTTCCCAACTAGTTTCGATGACTTATTGAGCGGAAATGCGTTCCGCGGTGCTGGTCAAGAGCTGCGAATCCAGGCATCGCCCGGTACCCTCTTTCAACAGTACTCGGTGTCGTTGCGCGAACCATCGTTATTCGATGGTCCATACGGATTCACCGTGAGCGGTTACTATAATCAGTACTACTTTCTAGAATATGCCGAAAAGCGTGAAGGGGGTCGATTCAGCTTAAGTAGACAGCTCGATCGGTTATGGTCGGTTTCCGATACGGTGCGTGTGGAAAACGTCAATGTATCGAATATCCTATCGTATACTCCGTGGCCGATTGCGAAATATCAAGGAAATAATTTTCAGGTGGGTAATCGTGTCGATATTGCGCGCGATAGCCGTGATAATTACCTGCGCCCGACCAGTGGAACACGTATCGACTTTGGAGCCGAAGAAATTACCGGCGACTATACGTTCCCGATCTTGACGATGGACGCTACCGGCTTCTTAACCACCTACAGCAGACCAGATGGTAGCGGCAAGCACGTTCTCGCTCTGCATTCGATGATCAACTATACCAATAGCAATGCTCCTGTTTACGAACGGTTCTATGGTGGGGGTTATCATAGCATTCGCGGGTTCAGTTGGCGTGGTGTCGGTCCGCACGTTGGGGCTTTCAATATTGGGGGTGATTTCGCGATTCTCAATAGCTTGGAATATCAAATCCCAATCCTTGCAAATGACAACCTTTTTGCGGTCGGGTTCGTCGATTCGGGAACGGTCGAAAGCCAGGTAGCTATCCGCGATTACCGAGTTACTGTTGGGGTGGGTCTTCGAATTGCTCTACCTCAATTGTTTGGCCCTGTTCCAATCGCGCTTGACTTCGGCTTCCCTGTCAATCAGGCCCCTGGCGACGTCAAACAGATATTCAACTTCTGGATGGGTTTCTTCAATTAATCGATCGATTCGCCCTGCTAATTCTTTCAATGAATTTATGTTATCGAATTCATAGGTTGATTCGTTCATCGATCGCCGTTAAATCGAGCGGATACATTGGATTAGTCTGTTCATGATTTGTCATGGCATGAAGTAGTCTCGATCCACCAATAAATTCGATAAGCCAATCAAATCGATAGAGAATGTGAGCTGATCTTCCTAAACAAAATCCTAGCTCATAATCACCAAAAATGAAGGAACATTCCCACTAACTGATATTTAGTTAGCGACTAAGTTAGTGGTCAAAAATGAGAATTTAACTGGTCGTAATGATTTCGATAACAAAACAGAACGAGAGGAAAGGCTCTAAAAAATGAGATTGGGAATAAAAAAATGCTGCATCTACCAAGCGGATAACTCCAGCTTTGTCGTGATGCAGCAAAAGATTAAGCTAATCAATTCAGCAATTAGTTTTTAGCTTTGCCTTTACCTTTACCTTTACCCCGTTTCAGACCAGTTACTTCATCATTTTCTACGACGAGAGTAACTTTGCTTCCTTCTTTCATTTTTTCAAAAGCTTTGGTCAAAGGGAATGCCCCTTTTTTCGTTTTGATTTCTGCGGTGGTGGAGACTTTGTAAGTTTTGTCCTTATCGCCAACAGTTACCGTGACTTTGCCATCGTCATATTTTTTGAAGACACCCATGATCTCTTCTGCAAAAGCAGAACCAACGGCCAAAACTAATAAAAGGGAAAGAGCAACTAATTTACGAACCATTATTTCAAACCTCTCTTAAATATTGTGAAACCCAATTTTCAGGAATTTGCCTGACCAAGCACCAAGAAAGCACACAACTTTCCACTGTCGATTCTAGAATAATTTCGAAAATCGCCAACCAAAATGATTGGAATGTGGGTCTTGATGTGGTAAAATAAACACCAAATCTCTTGAAAGGTTTCGTGGGAAAGCTTGGAAAAAAATAAATAAAGGGAAGGCTTATGCAATTTTCATCGACTTTTCATAAGTATAGCAGTTTGGAACTATTTCATCCTTCGTTGATATGTAATAAGTTAAGTCTTTCATTCCGGCAAGGGATTGGCTTAGTATTGCTATTATTTTGGTTGATCGTTTTGTCTAAAGCTCCCGTGAAAGCTCAGGATCCTTCAGGGGGAAACAGCCAAAAGAAGGTCGTTGAAGAGGAAGAGGAATCTATCCCTAAAAAGGGGGGAGCCAATCCCGATAAAATGCCCCCTAAAAAGAATATCCTCCCGGGAGAGGAAGAGGAAATCCCCAGCAAATCAAAAGGAACGCCCCCGAGCAAAGAGGAACCCGTCAAAGGGAACAAATCCGCACAAGAACCAGAATCATTATCCCTAGCTGATGAGGCCCTTCGCACCCCCCGCCGAGAATTGCAAAAATTTTATCAAAGTCTAGCAATCCCTCATGATCGTATCATCAATACAAAAGGAAGACTTTATCGGACCAGTTTGATTCCTACTCGGAAAATTAGTAAGGATGCCGAGCTGGAATTTCTTGATTTGAATTCTTCTTTAACTAGTGGCAAAGAGAAAAAGATGAAAGGGACTGAAGTACGTACCTTTCAACCTTTCGAAGCTTATACACTGGAAGAAACTCGGAACTTTTTAGCACGCACACTGGATGGAGTAGAACGGATCGATCAGCTCGATGCCGCTATTAAGGCCTTGAGTGCCAGTTTACGCTTTCACCAAGCTGCCGTAGAAAAGCAAAAGCGAACGGGGAACGATTGGCAAGATCTGATCGAGGAAACACAAACACTGCAACAATCGATCTTTCGTGAAATGCTTTCGTTGTATGCCAAAGAGAAAAAGTGGGATAAAGCCGATGCGCTATCGCTCTATCTGGGCAATCTCTATCCCGATAATAAAAGGATTCAACAAGAAATCTATCGCCTGCAATTATTACGAGCAGAAGATAGTTTGAAATCATCGAGCGAAACCGATTTCCAACTGCTTAGGGATACGTTGGTGCAATACGAATCGCAATTGAACGGAGCGAAAGATGAATTAGTTACAAGGGTCAGAGAAAGATTGCGAACCAAAGCCGAGGAGGAGATTAAAAAAGCGAAAGAGCTGGCCAAGAAAAATCTAAATTCCCAGGCGATAGGTCAGCTTCGCAATGCGGCGGCATTGGATCCCGATACGCCGGGCATCGCCGATTTACGAACTCAACTGAGGGATAAAATCTTATATATTGCGGTACCGTCGTTGCCCGAAATGTTATCACCAGCAACCGCGCGATTCCCCGCGGAACGTTGGGCTATCGAATTAATGATGGAAAGTTTAGTCGATTCACTTCCCGATGATCTATTAGGTTATACTTTCAAACCGATGCTTGCTAGTCGATTACCCCAGGTTATCCCTATCGGTCGGCGAATTCAGCTGACACCAAACATCATGTGGGGCACCAAAGAGAGCACCAAAGGAGGGAAAGATTTTCTAGATGTCCGCGATGTTCGAAGCACACTGGAGTTTTTACAATCTCACCGGGCCTTTCCGTATGCGGAGGGGAGTGAATATATAAATACCGCAACGCGAATCGAATCCCCTTTGCGTTTCGATTTGGTCTTTCGCCAGGGACTGTTGCAGCCTTTGCAACAGCTGAGATTCAAGGTTATGCCGATGCAGATTTTGATGAAATCGCAACAGGATCCTACCAGCCCTGAATTTTCCCATCGCCCCATCGGTTCTGGTCCTTATCGATACGAAGGGCGCGAAAAAGATGGAGAACGTGACAGTGCGGTTTTCCGTGCCAACCCATATTATTCCCTCCGTCCCGGTAAATTCGGCCTCCCGATTATCCCGGAGATTCGTTTTGTTGTTCCGCAAACCTCTACCATGTTGGGGGACTTTCAAACGAATCAGCTTCATTTCTATCTGGATGTCCCCACTCGAGAGTTTATCAATGTACGCGAAAATCCGCGTTTATTGCCCGTAGTGCGTTGTGAAACCTGCAAGCACAATCGGCAGATCTGGATGTTAGCGATCAACCATCGCCAACCCAATCTGAAAGAAGCAGATATTCGCAGAGGGTTATCGATGATCATTGATCGTAACGCCATTCTGAATGATATTTTTCGTGTAGAGGGGACTAAATTTCATCAGCCCTTGACCGGGCCGTTCCCCCCCAATGTGTGGGCCACTCCTTCAAAATCGAAAGATCTGTATCAGCTCGAGGTGGGTAAACAGTTGTTGGCCAATTGGTTACAGCAACATGCTAGCGCGCAGTTAACCCTAAAATTCCCCGATGGGGACGGTCAAATTGCCCAATGTTGCCAGAAAATTAAGGATCAAATTGAAGCAGCAACCGCGAAAAAGATCGAAATCGTGTTACAGTCTTCTAGTCCGGAGAATTTTTATCGCGAAGTTAGAGGGGAGCATAATTTCGACCTCGCCTACATGCCTTATGAATATCGGGACGATCTCTATAATCTAGATAACTTGATCGATCCAACCGCTTGTGGAAGATTCGAAAAGAATTTTCTTGGCTACTTGGGAGACGAATCCGCAATTGGAGAAAGAGACCGCCGATTGCGCCAATTACTTGCTGAAATTCGTACTCATCGAGATTTCGATAATGCCATTAAAGAGAAAACGCATCAGCTCGTGGTTTTATTTAATCAACAGATGCCGTTCGTTCCTCTCTGGCAATTAGATCGACATATGATCCTCTCCAATAATTTACAAATTCATCTGGAAAAAGGGAGTCGACCGTTGCCTTATTCCTTGATCGAACCCGACCGCCTTTTTACTGGTGTTCAAAATTGGAAGATAAAATAAAGTAACGAATGGCCCTACCTACCCCCTCGAGGTTAAAAAGTTCGTAGCCATACAAAGGGATAATTTAGATTAGAAAGTTTCCCATCATAAGTTAATTAGTTCCATTTCAAGGGGATAGCACTAAAACCTGTTTATCCCCTTTGATTATTCGAGTTCCAGTAAGATAGGCTTTTTTGCCTGTCCATTACTTTTGCCCTTCAACAAACAAAACAATAACCTACTGATATGACTATAAAGGATTCTTCCTATTGGGGAGACCAACTTTGCTAGCGCAGGCAAGAGAGCCTCTTTCTAGACAGACTAGACTAATCTCTTCTACGGAGTCTTGGGTAGGGAATTAGCTTCTATCTCAGGGCCGAGATCTACCGATGTATTAATCGCCGATAGATAGCATCCCAAATGGATAGCTTCGGCTTCTAGGCGATGAGGTTAAGAAAGACAAGTTTATCGAAGTGGTAATGATTGCGACATGAAAAGAATTGAGAATAAACATCCTTAGGAAACCGATATTACCAAAGAATTGCTTTTCCAACTATAATTGCTTTTCCATCTGTCGAATAATCAGAAATAGTGGATTTTGCGATAAAATATCAAAAAATCAATTGAAAAATCTCCTCATTTTGCGAAGACTCTTGAACGATTGCTAATGAATAAATATGTCATAAATAGGCCTGAATACAACCAGGAATACGGATAAAGATTGCGGAAACCTTAAACAATACCTAATGAATATCACAGGGAGACGAGATATGATTGTTGCGGCAATAATCGAATATAGTCAGGATCAAGAGCTAGTGGGGAAACATCGGCCAGACCATCGTGCATATTTAGCCAAACTGCTTGCAGAAAAGAAATTAGTAGCATCTGGACCGTTTACAGATCTTTGGGGGGCATTGATTATCTACCAAGCCGATAGTATAGAACAGGCCGAAGCGATTTTGAAAGGGGATCCGTTTTATCATGCGAATGTCTTTTTAAACTATCAGCTCAGGCCATGGAAACCGGTAATGAGCAATGCTGAATTATTACCAGGAGCACCCAGTTAAGCGCTTAATTCATTAGTGATTGAATCACCTATCAAGGAATCAGTTAACTGGAATTCTCTTCTCGGTGAGAGTCAGAATTATGAAAGCGTAGGCTAGTAAGGATGAGATCACAGTCAAAAATCGTTGCGTTGGAATTAAGGAAGAGAATTCATGAATGAGCAAGCGGAGAGAGTATCACCTGAGTGATCCCTTTAGATTGATTATCTCTTTAAGGAAAAGTTTCTATTTTCTTTGCTTCTAATAAAGATCTTCAAAATCGAAACTAGAACCTCTATTAAATTAGAATCACGTCGATCCCCGCACGCTGTTTAATGAACGACCTGAGAAAAGGTGATCGGAGTGATCCGTTTAGACTAGTCGTCTCTTTAAGGAAAGGTTTCTATTTTCTTTGCTTCTTTCTTTTTCTTTACAAAGAAAAAGAAAGAAGATCTTCTAAATAGATAAAAGATCTTCAAAAAACTTCTACTTTACTTCAATAGGAATTACGACCGCTTTACCGACAGAGGGGACGACTTTCAAGATAAATTTGCCGGTTTTTTTACCTGCGGTAATATCGGTGGTGATACGTAGGGGAGTGCCACGAACATCGATTCGTTTTTGAACGAGTAGATCGCTTTCTTCGGAGGGGATGAAATCTAAGCTATAGGGGACAGATAATTCCCCGGTCGATTCTAGAGTGAGAACCAAACTAAATTTTTTACCAGGGTTGAGGGTAATTTCTTTAGGGGGCACGATCACTGGGGCGAACAGATCGGCTTGGACACGATCGAGCAGTCCTTTGATTGCGAAACCGATGGTCTCTTGCTGTTTGCGAATCTCTTTTGCTTCGACGATCAGTTTATCGAATTGTACCGAATCCGATATTTTGGCACGGATTGCCAGCAATTTATCGATGAGATTCGCTAGAGCTTGCTGGGCTGAAGATGTTATGGTCACATCTGGCAAGATCGAATTATTGACGGAGGTCATAATGGCATTGAGGGTTTCTCCCGAACGTGGGTATTCCTCATTCAAGATTTTTTGCAACGGGGTAACGATATAATTTTGCATATCGTTAATAGTGCGCGGGCGGTATTTATCGAAACGATTAGTGCGTAATTCTAGAAGGATGCGGGTATAATCGATAGCAATTTCTTGGCAAGAATCTTTGGTTTTACCGAGAGTTTCTACCAATTCACTGCTGCGTGTTTGTTCGGGATAAAAATCCTCTTTATTGTTACGATTGAAGGATGGTGAACGGAAGCGGTCCGCCATCGATAACAGCTTTTGCTGCCCATCTCTCAATTTATTGATTACTTCATCTAATTTGCGTGATAGTTCCGATTCTTCCCGTGATATTTCACCCAGCAATTCCACATGGGAAACGACCTTAAAGAGCAACGGTTCTTTGTTTTGCCCCACTTTAGGACCGGTTTCGACATTGTTATCGGTTGCCGTAACATTGAGAGTGAGGATATAACTGGGCTGAGGAGTGGTATCCGGATCCTTAACGGCTAAGTTCGGTAGAACTTTATCCAGATCGAACCCTTCTCCAGAAACGTTCCCCGAATTTTGAAAGTCAAAAACTTTAATGAGCGGGTCGCGGTCATCCATGGAATTATTCGTTAAAAGTAGTTTTAGATTGTCGAGCGTACGCAATCTACCTTGAGAACGTTTGGTAAATTCCTCGACAAATCGATCTAACAAAATCTCTTTAACCGGAGAAGTGGTCGATGAACTGCGAATGGAATTGGATAATCCCACGAACATGCCCATACGGTAGAAAGCGGCCTGCGTGGAGATAGGATTGGGGGTATTATGGAAGAATAGTCCCACCAAAGCGGTTTTAGACACTAGATCGGAATCGGATTCGAGCTGATTATACTGATAAGAGAATTCTACCCGATTTAGACCATGATCGTCGCGAATTCGGCTTTCCTTAGCGAAAGGAATAATCGCTTTGGGGGTGCATAGATAGAGATTCCCGACTTTTCGCAAGGTTTCGACCATGACTTCGACATCGGGGGCACGATCCTCCACAGGCTGAATTTGTATTAGCCGTTTGGAAGAGACATTATCCATATCCCGGAAGAAGAGATAAAATTCGGTATTTTGAGTCAGTAACAGCTTGTTGGCCTGGTGAAATTCGATAGTGACCGAGCGTTTATCCGCAGCTAAGAGCAATGGCACTGGTTGCCAATAAGACTCTGGCGGAGCTTTAGGATCGATAATCGGGTATTTATTCGGTACTGGGATTAACAGTGCTTCTTGGAGATCTTTATCGACTTTGGCGAAAATCGTCAATTCGGTTCCCGCAGGTATTTCAAAGCGCGAGCGGTCTCCGGTCAGAGAGATATTCAAATCGGAGATGGTCTGTTTAATCCCTTTCAGTTTCTTAGGTGCGGCAAATAACGGTTTGTTATTTTCATCTATAATCGGGAAATAGCCTAAATAAGCGGGCTGATACTCGGTGCGTTTTAATTCGATCAGTGCGGGAGCAGGGACCAATTCGATATGTTTTTTGGAGCTATAGAAATCTTCAGCACTTACGCGCAAATCGACCGATTCCTTCAGATTGGTGAGTGTCGCAGTAAAAAGATTACCACTCTCTTGCCGCAGATTCATTTCGTCCCAGGTTTTATTACCACGGTAAGTTAAGCGCACATCTTTCGGAATGATCAATCTACGTAAAACCCGACTCATTGCAGGATCATCAGCCTGTTTCTCCAGTTCGACAAAAACTTCCTGATATTTGGCAAATCTCTGGGCATCTTTTTTAGCGAGATATTGACTAAATTCTGAATCCCCCTGCAACCAATCCTCAATCAGATCGACACGCCATTCGCTAAGCTGATCCAGATTTTCCGGGATATTATTCGGAAGCGTAACACGGTCCCAATTGGCGATACTCCCAAAAATCAGCGGAGCGGTTTGATACCGCATTTTCAAGGATTGAATATCTTGGATAGGGAGATCGGGTAACTCTTGATCAGGGAGAATTTTCTTCAAATCTGCCCAAGTCATCGCACGATTTCCATCCGGGCTGGCAGAATCGACCATCACCCAGCGATATGCTTGGACGCGAAGTTTAGGAGCGGCAGCATCTTTGCCCACTCGAATTTCATTACTATCTTTAGGAAAATCTAAAACTTCTAAATATACTTTCCGCGGCCATAGACTATTTTCTAGGAGTAGATTTCGTTCCCCCCAGATAATCGCCACATCGGCAAAGCGCCACGCAAAGCGCGACATAGATAGCGAATAGATAGGGCAAATTAAAAGGGCCAATATAATAATCGTCCCGAAGATTCCCCCCACCCCAAAAAGCAATCGCTGTTTCAACCTTTTCCAGTTAAATACCTCTCCCAAAGGAACATCGGTAACCAGTTCACGCGCATCCGCAATCGTTTTGCGGATCATATCACCCGAATACCCTAATTCACTGGCCTTCTTGACATCAGCAAGCTCCACCGCGGTTATCAAGCGGTCGCCAAAACGATCTGGAAAGCGATTCTCTAATACCAGCGCCAAATTACGGGCACTAAAATCTTTAATCAATCGAATGAAGAGCTTGGTGATGATCAGCGAGACCAGGGCGAGAGAAATAATCACTAAGATTCCTGCACGAAAGCTTACGCTTAATTCTTGCACCCAATCGAGATCAAATAGCCAAAAAACTCCAAAATCTAGCGCTAGGCCAATCCAAAACCAACTGATCAAAAATAGAAAGATAAACAGAATACTTTCAATTATTACATACTGGGAGATGCGCGACCGCAAACGATGTAGGGGATGCAAAATCTTTTCATCCACCCATTTCGGATCACTGGTTAAAGGCATCAGATTAGCCATAGAGAATTACCTATTTCGAATCAGCAAAAATTAAAAATATAATACCTATAAATACCGTTTAATCTAATCAAACAATTTTATATAATGGATCACTATGATATTTTATATAAACGATCGCCTAAAACAAATCTTAAAAGGCTAAAGGGAAAAGAGGAGAAATATCACCTATCCTTTAAGCCCGAAACTCCATAATAGAGTAGTTTTCCCCTTTTGGTCATCCCTTTAAGTGATGGTTAGCACAAACCCTAAGCTAGCCGCAATAGTTTCCTAGTGATCCACTCCACCGAAAGTAAACCGATTGCAATTAAAAGATAAAGACTAATATGATAGACTTTATCGGTCCCGGTCAGCCAACGAATATCCTGGGGATCGAGGGAGATCCCTTTATCCCAGAGATCTTCAACCGGGCCGCGATTGCGTTCGGTTTTCGGATCGGTCTTCATACAATCCGGGATGAGATTGAGGGCATCTTTCTGGCTAAACCGGAAAGCGAGCTTTTGATTGTCCCCTTTGCGAGGGGATAATCGGCGCAGCTCGTTGAGCGTACTAGAATCGGTTAAACGAGGTGCCACTTTCTCCAAATCGCCAGCAATAGACAATAAAGCCTCCCAATCGACTTTGAGCTTATCGGTTTCAGGATTCGATTGGCGAATAGTGAATTTATGTTTCAAGGTCTGAACACTATCCGGAATAGCAATAACAAGCTGCCACTGTCCTGGCGGGAAGGCCTCTGGAGTAGCTAAGATTTGCCGATTAAAGTATCCTGCCCATTCATCCGCTCCCTTGCGAGCGATCATGCTGAATTGCTTTTTATATTTCAGATTTTCCTTCTCTTTATTTTTCGTTTCGTAATGATCTAGTTCTAATGGGACCAGAGTAACTTTCGGTTCAAAATTTTGAGGGACCGCTTTTAGTTCAGAGTTTAACAACTGAGCAACAATGCGAATATAATTGCCAGTAGAAAATTCCTTCTGCATCAAAATTCGGCCTCGGCGGTCCTGTTTTCGCTGACTCCCTGAAGCAGCAAATCGACTCATTTTCGACCAGAACTTTTCGAAAAACAGGTCGCGGTATTGGCGCAGCCTCCAGATTTCGCCAGAGCCGATAAAGATCGACATCCCCTGGCCAACTTTCATCGTAACAATATAAGGCGGATCCTTGCCATCTTTGCCACGCGCTTCGGGACTGGCATATCGAGCAACAATCGTTGCCCCCGGTTTGGTAGTTTCCACAGGATAGAACGAATAAAATCCACGGATCGTTCTTGCCCCTTCTGTAAACTTATCTTTACCTGTAAAAAAGACCTCCCAGCCCGCAAGGGGATCTCCCCCCTTGTCATCATCTAATTTCAAATAGTCGGTTTCTGGATTGACCCCCTCAAATTTGAGTCGAAACGGTTCTTTACCCGAATGTTTCAAGGAGGATAAAGTCAAATCACCAGGAACGACCGGCAAAAGATCGACAATCGGGCGGATTTTTTCGGCATCGCCGCGATTAGCTACGGCTAACTTGCGTGTATGAAATGGCCCCGCAATATAGATTAACCCCCCCGCATTGATTTCCACCCATTTTTGGACATTGACTAATTCGTCCTGAGATAAAACCGACCAATCGGGGTCAAAAGCAATAATGGTATCATATTTGGCAAGATTGTACCACATTTCGGACTCATCTTCGCTGGCATCTTCATCAACTCGCAATTTATTGGGGAAATGAGTCAATAATCGTTTGGGATCATCCAGCATGACGATAGAACCTTTAGCCCCCCCCTGATTCTGGATAAGTACGCTAATATCGGCTTTATCGCGTAATAACTGATTCATCAAAAACTGAAAATCGCGCGTTGGAGCTGACGCAAAGAGTAGCACGCGAATCGGTTTTTTGACGATCTTGATTTTCATCGATTCCCCCCGGTGTTCCTTATCCGGAAATCGTTCCCCTTTATACCGAGGGGTCGTCGCTTCTAGTCGCCAATCCCCTTCGATCAGCTCTTTGAAGTTGCTCTCTCTACTGCGTAAATCTTCAGGTAATTCGCTCGGCTTGATATCGAACTGAATCTGACCATGTGGTGGATCCCCCGCAGCGATTTTGACATTTTTGGTTATTTGGTAAGGGGTATCGCGCTGGGGGGGATAAAGCTGAATCGTAATCGGAAGCTCCTGCCCTAAAAGCCCTTCGCCATCCACCTCGATGGTGATCGGAAAGGCATCCCCCGGCGGAGTGGTATCTGGAGCCTGAGTATCGGTGATGCGCACATTGATCTGTTTACGATCTTCCCCAACGGCGATACAGAAAACAGGAATATTCTCGCGCTCTGCCCGAGTGCGTAATTCATTCAAGGCCGTTTCAGAACCGGTATTCGATTGGCCATCGCTGAAAAGAACAATCCCTTGCACACGATTCCCTGCTTCCCGATTGATTAAAGACAATACCGATTCCGGTACATTGGTACTCATGGGCAACAATTCTGCAACTTCCATTCGCGCTTTGAGCCGATCCCGATTCAGTTTATATAATTGCTCGTCATTGCTCGATAAATTGTCCGGGACGATTTCCCCTTCCCCTTTGGTGAGCAAAGCTTTGGCCCACTTGAGGTCTCCAGCCCCTCCTTCTTTGAACGCACTCAACTGCTGAACCGCTTCTTTCCCAGCCGCAGATAAATTCCGAGTCAGCCAGGCTTTAAAATCATAGCGGGTAAATGCCAGCCAATCGTCCATCGTCCAAGGGGTAGCATACTCCTGAGAGGTGCTCCCATCTTCGTTGAGTACCGATCTCAAATACGGCACGTAGGCAACATTCTCGCTACCATCTTTGCCGATCGTCGTAATCTTTTCGATTAACTGCGCTTCTTCATCCAGTTTGGATCCAAATCGGTAGATGTAAACCGGGTTGCGATCCAAAAGACGTTTTAGAAACGCAATATTATTATCCGATAAATAGTCGAGAACCTTGAACAAACGAGATTGCGGTTGGCTAGTCCCATACGGATCGTCACTAGTCTGCATACTTGCGGAAACATCCAACAAAATCAGAACCCGGGAACGCTTTTCGGTCTTTTCCCAAGTTTGCCGGGCAGGTAGCAGAAAAATATACAGTAATATGGCGTATACTCCCAACCTCAGCAATGCTAGCGGCAAGGAATAATACCATCGCACCCTTTTGGCATCCTTCCAATACATGGCAGCAACCAAGATTAAACATAGAAGCGATATGGGGATTATAATTGCCCACCACCACTGCGGATTGACCTCGCGACCAAAAAGACGAAATGCTTCGCTCAGCCGACGAAAAATAATTTCTGTTTCCAGTTGGGTTGCCGATTCATTCATAATACTTATTCATTCCACTATTTATTTTTTATCTTTTTATTTTCTTATCCGTTGGTCGGCTAAGCCGACCAACTATCCTTTTCCTGTTTGCGATCCGGTTTGAATTTCCTGCTAGTCCTGTTCTTGTCTTTTCTGCTCGAGGAAAATGCTCAATCTTAAAATTCGCTTATAGATCATCTTTCGATCATCCATCGAATCATCTAAAGAGAATCCCTCTTAAATCGGTTTGACAGGATCATGGCTATGAGTATGAAAACTCAGTTTAACCGCCATGAACTGTTCGGCCAAGAGAATCAGAAGCAGGATCAGATAAAACCATGGAGACTCGGAAAGATCATGTTTGCGTTGTTTCAGCTCATCTTCCAGATTATCGATCGAGGAGGGGGAGACCAATTGAACCTGTTTCCCCGCGAGCTGACGAATATCGTCGCGATCCGCGCGTTTGAGGTCTCCTTCCAAAATGGCATTGATATTATAACTAATGGTACGAAAATCGGGTACCGGTTTCACATCCCCTCCTGGTACCGCTGCTGCTCGGTTCTCTGTAAATTCGAAGAGATAGCACCCTTGCTGATTCCCATCGAGAAAATTGAGGACAAAGACATTGCGTTTATCAAGCTCTTCAGCGCTGGGCATACCGCTCGGATTATTGGGGGTTGACGGTTTTGGCGACAGAGGGGAATTGGGGGTATTATTCTTATCCTCCGTGGTTATCGGCTTAATGACTTGGGGGACAATCACTTCGCTAACCATGGTCTCTTCGCCACGCGGGTTGAGAACCGCAGTCGCCGAATTTGCCGCACCAGGGGTTCGATTTTCCTGCTCTTCGAGTAAATAACTTTTCACTTTGGGAGAATAGTTTTTGCTCGGCAATTCAAAGCGGTATGGGGTACCGATCGATAGATTCAAATCAGATGAGGCACTCGCTAAATAGCGTTGAAAACTCATCAACAACGGCGGGAAGTGAGAGGCACTCAACCCCTCCAGATCGTTCCACGAACTGCCTGCCGATGAAAACCCAGCTATCACCCGCCCTTTGCCAAACGATTTACTGACATAAAGCGGATCCCCATACTTGATGGTATCCAGAATCCGCAATGCTTCTCGATATAATTCCGCCAATTCCAGTTTTTGCCAAAAAACCTGTAGACTAGGACGATTCTTTGCCTTATCCCCCGGATCGGTAAGCATATCGGACCACTTTTTACTCAAAGTATACAGTGGTTCATTGCTATCGGCAATCGTTTTAATTTGGTTGATATACCCGTTCAGAACATCGCGATACTCGTTATATTGATCTTCATTGATGGGGATTTTTTCCAGGAAATTCCGGACGAGAGCGGTATAGGTAGACATCGGCTTGAGATTGGGTAACGTCATTATTTCCTGAGTAGCGGCCCCGTAATTCGGATCGTCTTTCCAAAGCAGACGATTGACAGGGAAATAGCGATCGATCACCACGAATTGCAAAATACGATCGTAACCGCGTGAATCGTTCGTTGCCGTTTTGTTCCCATCGGAATAGAGAGATTCCACCGCGGCATGATCGCGATTGCGCACAAAAATTTGTTCTTGACCAGACAATCGGCGTACCCAGCGGTTCGGCACGATTAGATCGTCGCTCGCTTTATCGGCATGGGTCGGTAATTTCTCGATCGGTGCGGGAAACAGCCCGATCCCTTTGCGATAGAGCTTATCGTTGTAAAAGACGGCATCGGCCTGTTTAATATCTGGCCCCATAAAGAAAGCGACGCCTCCCCCGGAACGGGCATATTCCTCTAGATTGGTTAGCGCGGCATTGCTCAATTGACCGACATCGCAGAGAAAAATCGTTAGATAATCATGCAGATTGAGCTTTTCCAAATCGGCAGGGGTTTTCACCTGCACATCATAGCCTTTAATGGTATCGGCAAACAGTTTATAGATAAAGAAACACTCGGCATCCTTATTGGCAGGCACAAACCGATTCTTGTCCAATTTGAGATTGCTACTCTTCCCTTCCACAAGCAACATCGGTACCTTATCGCGAACTTCAACCACGCAATAGCGCGCATTATCGATATTTAAACCGGCTTGCTCGTTCTCGAGATGAACGCTTATCAAATTAAAGCGATCAAGCGGTCGCTCCGGTGTGCCCAATCGATCGGGCGCAATACTGGTGCGAACGCGAATCGTTTCATTCGCTTTCAACGAAGGGATATTCACCATCCCTTCGGCGCGTTCCCGACCATTGAGCCGGAAAGTGATTGGGATATTTTTGCGTTCCGAATTGCTGAAATTAGCGACATCGATCTGAAATTCAATCAGTTGATATTGGGCCGCTATTCTGGTTTCAGGTCGCAAATCTAGAATCGCTAAGTTATCGTGATAGAGCGGGCTTTTCTGATCGATCCCCTGATCGGGATGCGCTACGTCCACTAAGATTACTTTGCAACCACTCCCCTGCAATTCCTGAAACAACGCATTCAGATCCCCTTCCCCCGTTCCACTCCAATCCTTCGTTCGAAAATCGGAAATCAGATGAATCACCACCTCTGTATTTTTGAGGTCGGCAATTCGCTCTTTAATTTTTTGCAACGCTAGCTTCAATTCAACGCGCAAAGGGGATGGTTTTAGTGGACTCAACCAGGCTTTGAGCTCCCCTAAAGATTGTAGATTTAAGCGATCAAACGAGCGGGGATGATCGAGATCGGACAGACGAAACACCTCGGCATATTGCGGAGTCGGTGCCTGAACAATAAATTTCCCTAACTTTTCCGTGACCAGCATTTTACCCAGACTAAAACTATCGTGATCCTCCCCATCCTCGCGCCAATGATCCCCCATACTCGGAGTATCATCCAGCAGGAAGAGGTGCAAAGTTTTCTGACTTTCGTTTCCTCCCAACCCACTAAACCCTAGAAACCGAGCGAGTAATAACGAGATTAGAAACACCATCAAAATACGCAGTAGCAACAAAATCAACTGCTGAATGAGCAGCTTGCGTTTCACCCGTTTTTGCGCTTTGATCAGGAATTCAATAGCTGCCCAATGAACCCTCTTGAAACGCATCCGATTGATCAGATGAATAATGATTGGTACGCTGACCAGCAAGGAGCCAACCATCATCGTTATCGGGTTTGTAAACAATTCCAGCATATCTGCTCTCGATTCCCCTTGAAGTTGTCTCTATCCGTTCGAAGCAACGATACTATACAATATTATATAATCTCAAACAAAACTACAGTCGATCCTCTTTAGATTCGACTCCGCCGCTGACTAATTATCCGATTTTCCGGTGATACTCGCTTCTGCACGATCTGATCTATTCAGAAAGTCATTTTATCAACCTTATCCTGAGAACAGAAGGTGCCAAAGATCACTCGCTTCTGGCATTAAGTTTCACTCGATGGGATAACCATTTTACCCTGACCGCGATTGGCCATGCGGTGATGTAAGAATTTCGATAAAATCGCATCGAGAGGCTCACTGGTTCTTACCAGATTGTAATCGATCCCTAACCGGGTACAACCTCTTCGAACTTCCATCAAATATTCTTGCAACACTTCGATATAAGCATCACGCAGAGCGCGCGGGTCGCAAAAGACATCCGGTAGCTCTTCCATGCCGACAAACTTCGTCATGCCCATGAACGGAAAATCGATCTCATCATCGTCCATCACATGGAAGACCATGACATCATTTTTACGCATGCGCAGCATTTCCAAGCCCTTGAGCATCGGCGGGCGATCCGCTAAGAAATCGGAAATGACGACCACCATACTACGTTGCGGGATCGCCTCGGCAACACGTCGCATAATCTTGAACAAATCGGTCTTTTTAGCAGGTGTACTCACATGAAGGGTTTGGGCAATAGCATCCAAATGACTCTGAGAAGAGCGTGTCGGTAACTGTTTACGCACTTCATCGTCAAAAGCAAATACACCGACGGAATCTTGTTGCCGCATCAGTAAGTAGGCCAAACAAGCGGCAATCGTGCAGGCATAATTATATTTATTCAGCGGGCCATTGCCATAGTGCATCGATTCACTGACGTCGACAATAATCTGGCAACGCAGATTAGTCTCCGCCTCGAATTGTTTAATGTAAAATCGATCGGTTTTCGACCAAGCTTTCCAATCTAAATGGCGGATATCATCCCCAGGCACATATTCTCTATGCTGCACAAATTCGACACTATGCCCGAAAAAGGGACTGCGGTGCATTCCAGAAATATAGCCATCCACCACCTGCATCGCCCGCATCTCCAATGATGAAATGCGCGATATCGTTGCTGGTTCAAAAAATCGGCGTGCATCTTTATTATCTGCTTTTGCCACTCTTAAGCCTACTTTCGTTTGCTCTGGTTCCAACGAACCAACCTCGGACACTGCGGCCAGCCAATCCGCATTCAGATTTTTATATTCCTAACACTATCTCTGGCTCTTCAAATCTCTTGACTTCTTAAATATAGATTTTTATAGATTTTGAGAGAAGTGAACTTTGTAGTTATTTTCTAGCAGTCCAGACTGTTCTCTCTTTAATTTTTAATCGATTCCCTTTTTAGGGAATGCCTCTTCGCTAGGAATTCTCTACTAAAATTCAGCTTCTAAAATTCAGCTTTTAAGATTCAGCTATTCGTTATAGAAATCATGCTTCCGTCTTTCAATGAAGAGAACTCATACGGTTTTTCAATGATTTTAACAATTCACTTTTGCGAATACGCTAAAATCACTTTATCTCTTGAACCATATGAGTCCATTTCCGACTTCATTTTTGCAAGCTGTAAATCAGGTCTCACTGCTTAATTACCCTCTAGGGGCACTAGATTCATCTCTCCCCACGACCAAAGAAAACTTTTTAGAGATATTCATGGGGAGAACCATTTAATGGAATCAGTCAAAAAACAATCGGCAAACATCCATCTTCGAAATATCAGGAAGCGAACATCTTTTTGAATCGTTCATCTTTTAACAATTCGCTATCTCTGCTGGGGGTTTCTTCAAGCAATTTCTGAATGACATTATCCGTGGAAACCCCTTCGGATGTTGCGGTAAAATTCGTTAAAATTCGGTGCCGGAGAACAGGCTTAGCAAGCGCCTGAATATCTTCTACCTGAACATGCGATCTACCTAAGAGAAGCGCACGCGATTTAGCTCCGAGAATTAGATTTTGCACCGCGCGAGGACCGGCCCCCCAAGAAAGCCAATCTTTAATCCATTTGGGTGCCCCTGGCTCGGTAATACGAGTTTGTCGCACCAGGGCGAGACAATAATGGATAATATGATCGGTGACAGGTACTCGGCGCACGAGATGCTGTAATTCCAAAATCTGTTCTCCGGAAAGTACAGGGGAGGGTTCGTCCATCGCCACTGCGGTTGTTCGGCGTGCGATTTCAAATTCATCCGTAAACGAAGGATATTTCACAAACACTTTGAACATAAATCGGTCCTGCTGGGCTTCAGGCAGCGGATAGGTTCCTTCCTGTTCAATCGGATTTTGTGTTGCCAACACGAAAAATGGTACGGGTAATTTATGGCGAACACGCCCTACGGTAACTTGCCGTTCTTGCATCGCTTCGAGAAGCGCCGCTTGGGTTTTCGGCGGGGTTCGATTTATTTCATCGGCTAGGATGACATTGGCGAACAGTGGACCTGCAATAAACTTAAATTCACGGTTACCGGTCGAACGGTTCTCTTCAATAACTTCCGTACCCGTAATGTCCGCAGGCATTAAGTCCGGCGTAAATTGAATTCGACTGAAATCCAAAGACAAACATTTTGCCAAAGTCGAAATCATCAAGGTTTTAGCTAACCCTGGCACCCCTTCCAAAATACAGTGCCCTCGGCTAAACATGGCAATCAACAACTCTTCGATTACCTCATTTTGACCCACGATCACTCGACTGAGCTGTGCTTTTATTTTCTGAAATGCTCCGGTTAATTTTTCAATCGCACCAAGATCATTTTCGGTTAACGATGCATTTTCTGCTGCATTTACTGACATAGAGTTCCTTAAAAATGGTTAGTTAATGTTTGTGATGGTTGATAAAAAATTCCTGTGTTTAATTCCCGTTTTCAATCTTTTCCAAGTCGGAAAAATGATAATTCCATATTTCAAATTCAGTTTTCTATTCATCATTCGTCAAATTCATATTTTCTGACAAAGCCTCTCTCTATTGCTTCATCAAAAATGTTTAATGATAAAAACTAATCAATCAAAAACTATTTGCATTTCGATGGTTTCAACTCTTTTGCTTTTCGTTCATAAAATCGTTCTTAAAATCTATCCGGACCTTTATTTTCATATTTCTGTATCGAAATAATCTTACGCCTAATGAGCCTATCTAACCATCAAATCAATTCTTGCCTGAGTTCAGCTATTCCAGTTTCTGCAATTCAGTTTCTGTAATCCAATTTTAATCTTTTCGGTGCTCAACGAATTAAAGACGATCAACCTAACAAATATTGACAGAATCTTTTATCTAACAGGTAAACTCGTGTTAGAATAGTTGACCAAGCGGTTGATATATATCGATTAAAAGGATTTTTCAAGAGACTAATGACCTTCTAAAAATTATCTGAATCTTTCAAGCGGAAGCTTTAGGATTAAACCCTGTGCTCTAAAGCCCAACCGCTTAACCAACCTCTTGATATGATTAAATATGATTAAATAAGATAAAGAGAGGCCGCGGGGAAGGCCATAAACTATCCTTCCCCTAGCGGATAACAAATAGAGAAAGAGTTCTCGTTTGATGAATCGGTCAATAAAATAGAACTCTAACAACATCCAATCACCAAAAAAGATCTCAATGAAAAAAATCAAACTTACCGTTGATAAATAGGTAGTGTGCTATTTTCCAATTGAAGAATCGTCAAATTTATTGCAGTAGAATATACAGGGCCGATATAACCAACATTCCAACTACCTTCTCTAGTCTGGGTGTTTTTAATCGAATCAAAAATAGCATTGCGGTACTTGGTCCAGGTTAAAGCATCGGACTTTTTCACATTCGGGAACAATTTTTGATACCCATCATCGCCCAGAACATAAACAGCTTGGGAAAAATAATAGCTTTGATATTCATCGTGGCCAACATGTCCCCGGCCAATCGGGATATTCTCTTGGCAATATTTCAGCCATTTTTTCGCATAAGTCGATTTATAATCGCCTGCACTGAAACCACAAGCTACCCCCGCAGCAGTAATCGCCGGTCGTTCAGCGCCACCAAAAGCCCCCCCTTGCGCCAAGCTGTAAATAATGCCACCACGAGGTGTGGTACAATCTTGGAGATACTTGACCGCTTTGTCAACAATACTTTTCGGTACGGTTATCCCTGCGTTGCGCGCAGCTCGCAACCCTTGCAATTGGGTAATGGTCACCGAACCTTCATCGAAATCGTTGAGATCGACAGCAGAAACATACCCCCAACCGCCGCGAGAGGTCTGAGCTTTACCGCAAAACTCGACCGCTTTGGTAAGCACTTTTTCCAGCTCTTTTCGCCGTCGTTCATCATCCTCTTCGCCGTAAACACATGCTAGGAATAGCATACCAAAACCATGGCCATACATATAATGCCCCCCTTCTCCAGGAGCATTGGGATTCACCAGCAATCCATTAGGCTGCGCTCGCTTCAAAAACCACTCCACCGCTTTACGGAGATTTTCCCTATATTTCCCCTCGCGGAGCGTACTTCCCTCCATCAAAAAACACATCCCCGCTAATCCTGTCATGGTGGGGGTATACATTCCCCCATTAGCAGCCCAGGATCCCTCCACCTTATTTTGATTCTTCGCAAGCCATTCTAATCCCCTGCGAATATTGTCCTGCACATCCACACGTGGCTCATCCGCATTCGCAATCCCCATATTCAAATCGTTTCTGGGCCCGCAGCAAACCAGCGCCACCCCAACCAAACCGAGAAGCAATATCGAGAATTTATAGGTGATCATCTTCAACCTAGTCAAGAACCGTAATTTTTGATTTTTCAAGTCGACCAATCTTTCTGGAATACATCCCTTTGAAGGCAAGTTTGAAAACAAGCTACAAGGCAAAAGTGTCCTAACTTGTTTGTTATCGTAATTGAAATCTATCATCGGAGTTCGTTTGAAGGATCCGGTTAATCCCCTTAATATGTCAAATTACAATTTTCCATTCAATTTCATCTATCATTCGAATAATACCTAATCCAAAAATCAAAGGTTTTCTCGAATGAATCAAATCGGGAAGGAGAATCGAAGACTATATAGACCATAAAAGAATTATTACATACATTAATCAATTAAAAGGCTTTCATTTCCATCATTTCAAAGAGAAGACGATTCACAAACAGAAAATATGACAACTTTTTCCTCTCGTTTACAATCACTCCATTCATTTGGAGATAAACAGGTAAAAAAAACGCCTATTAATCTCTAAATCAAAGGGGAAAACCTAAAATAATTAGGATTCCCCACTAAAATCGATGCGAAAATGAAACGGAAAAGATCGTTATTTTGGCACAGGCGGGAGAGGTTGACCTCCTTTTGGGTTAACAGCACCGGTAGTTTTATTAGTGGTTTGCTCTTTTGGATTCTCCTGAGGTTTTTTCGGTGTCAGTTTAAATCGAATATCGTGCCGCCAGAAGGTAATGATTTGATCTTTGGGGTTGTTGACAAGTGCGGTAAATTGCCCCGCACTTTGCAAGCTCTTTAGATCGG
>JAKBAI010000156.1 GCA_021809185.1 Planctomycetota bacterium | reverse complement strand
AGTGGTCAGAGCCAGAATGCCAAGAAGACGATTCGGAGCCATTTCAGGGGCAGATAGGGAAATTAGTTCGATGTATGAAAGATTGATTACGAGCAAAAGAACAAGGCCTAGAAGGGGGAACCACTGGCCAAACCATTGCGATTCTTGGAGGATACCCACGCCAAGAACAATCAGAATCGTACCCATCCATAACCGGGTTTTTAACATGAGATTTTTACGCAATCCGAAAAGTAAAAGTAATCCATCGATCCGTTGGCCCTTCTGAATCTGAAACAACTTGGCAAGTTTCGAATCCCCATCTTCGAATCCCCATCTTCGAATACCCTTGAAGTAAATCGGGTATCGATCGAATGGAGAATCTCTAGTTCGATTTTAAGCCTCCGAATCGTCTTTCACGATGGCTATAATCATTTAATGCTTGATAGAGCGTATGAGCGTTGAAGTCTGGCCAGTGAACGGGTGTAATCCATAGTTCCGCGTACGAGATTTGCCAGAGCAGAAAGTTACTCAAACGCATTTCCCCCGCGGTGCGAATCAGTAGATCAGGATCGGGCATTCCCTGAGTATACAGATGATTGCTGATCATCTCTTCATCAATCGAATCAGGAACGATCTTCCCTTGCAGAATCAGATTGCCGAGCTGACGCAAGGAATCAACGATTTCTGTTCGTGAACCATAATTGAGCGCCAAGGCGAGCGTCATGCCAGAATTTTGGGCGCTCATTCGAGTCGATTCATCCATCTCATTCAAGACTTCTACCGATAGACTTTCGCGCCGACCTAAAACCCGAAAGCGAATATTCTGTTTCATAATCAGTGGACGTTCTTCAATCAAATAATGTTTTAGCAGGTCCATCAAGAAATCGAGTTCATGCTGAGGTCGTTTCCAATTTTCGGAACTGAAGCAGTATAAGGTGAGATAACCGATTCCTATCTTGGAACATTCCTCGACGATGGTCCGGACGGTCTCCATCCCTCGTAAATGGCCTTCAATTCGTTCCAATCCTTTTTGCGTTGCCCAGCGACCATTCCCATCCATAATTATGGCGATATGGTTTGGCAATCGCTCGCGCGGGATATCCCAGTGAACGGAATCGATGGTTTTTTCGTCTCGGTGTGTTTCCATTGCGTGGTTCGATTCGATTTTCGATAAATCAGTTAGTTGACCACCATCTTTGACTGTCATTTCTTGTTCCAGAGCTTGCTCATTATTCAATCTCTTTATTCGATCTCTTTATTCGATCTCTTCGTCCCTAATAATTTCTCGGAAAGTCAATATTTCACAAGCATTTTCCGCAAAAATCGCCTCCTCGATGCTTCTGATTGTATGACTCTATCTTCTCGAATGGTCGCTAAGCGTTTTCATGCCACCAGATGGTCTGTGCTCGATCTGGCCCGACAGAAACCAACATCAACGGGATGCCAATTAATGCTTCGATTCTTTCGATGTAGCGGATTGCCGCTAAAGGGAGATCTTGTTTTCGCCGAATACCGCTGATCGGTTCGCTCCAGCCAGGAAGATATTCATAAATCGGCTGACATTTTTCCAAGTCATTGGCATCGTTTGGAAATTCATCGATTCTTTTCCCATTCAATTCGTAGGCCACCGCGATAGCAACTTTTTCCAAACCGGAGAGTACATCAAGAAGCATTAGGCAAAATTTGTTGGCTCCTGACAAAGCGGCAGTGTATTTCAGGGCAACCGTATCGATCCAGCCCACTCGGCGCGGTCTACCAGTAACTGTACCAAATTCTCGTCCAATTTCTCGAATCCTGTTGCCGATTTCATTTTTAAGTTCGGTTGGAAATGGGCCGCCGCCAACTCGAGTCGAATAGGCTTTTACTATACCAATGATCGAATTTAGTTGATTTGAGGGGATTCCTGTCCCTGTCCAAATACCCCCAGGTAAACTGCTCGAACTGGTCACATAGGGGTAAGTGCCAAAATCGACATCTAGTAAACTCCCTTGGGCCGCCTCGAAAAGGATTTTCTTATGTTTTTTCAACCCTTCTTGTAATAGTCTAGTAGTGTCGGTAATAAACGGTTTTAGTTGTTGTCCGTAATGGAGATATTCTTCAAGCAAACCAGATACCGTAAAGGTTTTTGGTTGAACAACATGCTGTGAAGTTGAGGAGTTAGGACTCGGTAATCTTTGGGAATTGACTCGTGCATATCCTTGAAGCATCTCATTTTTTCGGGGTACTATCCACTCTAATTTGGTTCGCAGATTATCTTCGCAGAGAAGATCGCCCATTCGAACTCCGTGCAACCGATTGACTTTGTCTTGATAACATGGACCAATCCCTCGTCCCGTTGTCCCAATGCCATGGCTAATTGGTTCTGATACTCGCTCTTCTTCCATATGATAGGGGAAAATGACGTGAGCATTTTTACTGATTTTGAGATTCTCCCCGACTTCGATATTCGCTTCTTTTAGTTGAGCGATCTCTTCCATCACTCGGGGTGGATAAATCACTAAGCCGTTGCCGATCACCGAAATTAAATGAGGCTTCAGTATCCCTGTGGGTAACAGAGATAATTTAAATTTTCGATCTCCCCAAACGACCGTGTGACCTGCGTTGGCTCCGCCATTGAAGCGTACAACGAAATCGGCATGATCACCAAGGATGTCAACTATTTTTCCCTTGGCTTCATCACCCCATTGTAACCCAACAACACAGCAGTTCTCTGGTTCTAACTTCATTTTTTCTTAGTATTCCTTCTATAATTAATATTTTAATCGATAACAAGTTAGGATCGATCTTCGCTTCGTCAAGAGGATTTTCAACAATTCACAACCATCATCCCACATAAAACGTCTATAATCCTCGCTAATCATCCTCGCTAATCATAATCACTAATAATTGTAATCGAATCATGAATTCTGTTCGAATCTGGCTACTCAGTTCATCAATGGTTAAAGAAGAATATGAACTATCCGGAGCCAAATAACTGCCATAGATTCTTTCTTTCGGATCATTCGATTTTCAAATTATTCTCAAAATATATCCATAATCAACTTATTCAGAAATTATATATAATCGTTTAAAAAATGAAGGAATAATCTTTTTCTGGATCTGGAGTTTGGAAAAGATTTGTAATCTGAATGAGTTGAGTTTTTAGTAGAACGACGAATGAAAACGATAAGAAAGCAGATTTCTACTTTAGTTGGGATAAGAAAAATGGTTTTTGGCGAGTGAAAAAGAAAAACTTGGTCAAGGATCGACTTTATTTAGAAAATCGATCCTCGACCGGATTAAGAATTAACAAATAGATTCTCATTGATCGATGATCGCATTAAACAGCGGTGAGTTTATCGAACCCTACTCGATGGCAGAAATCTCCAAAAGATTCCTGTTTGATTCGCTGAGATTTAAATTGTTCGAAAATCGATCTTAGCAAAGGAACGAGTTCCTGTCTTGGAACCAGGTCTTTGAAAAGGGAATTCATTCGCGTACCCAGCGAGCTTCCGCCCAGATAGAGGGAGTACTTCTCCCCGCTTCGACCCACAAGACCGATTTCACTCTGATAGGGTCGCGCACAACCGTTGGGACAGCCGGTCATACGAACACTTACTACTTCCTCGGATAATCCTAAGTCATGCAGAAGCTTTTCCAATTCGTCGATAATTAGGGGGAGAGACCGTTCCGATTCGGTAATAGCCAGTCCGCAAGTTGGGATTGCTGGGCAAGCCATACTCCATTTTTGGGCCATCGAGAGCGTTTCCGGAAGAGCGACCCCATGTTGTCTTAGGATCGATTCTATCTCCCCTTTAGCAGCAAAATCCAAATCGCATAGAAGAATATCCTGTTGTGGGGTAATGCGGATATCTGGTTTAAATTTGGTGATTATTTGGTGCAAAGCGGTTTTGACTTGCAGATCACCTTCATTTTTGATTCGGCCATTCTCGATACTGATTCCCAGAAACGATTTGCCATCCTTTTGAGAATGCCAACCCAGATGGAGATCGACTCCAGTAATCGGTGGCTCTTTGGGTAGAACTAAAGGATGGGTGAGGTAATCCTGCGCGAGTACTTTTCTGAACTTGTCGATACCCCAATCGTGGACGACATATTTGATTCGTGCGCGCTTGCGATCGGCCCGATTGCCATGATCGCGGAAAAGTTTGACCACTGCTTCAGCCCCCGCAACCACTTGCCCGGGTTGCAAAAATGCAATGGAACTCCCCAAACGAGCGAAAGTGTTGGCGTTTCCATTCGAGCGGCCCATGCCGCCACCAACAATCATGTCGTAACCGGTGATTTTCCCATGTTCGACAATTGCCAGAAACCCTAGATCTTGCGTGAACACATCGACGCAATTATCGTCTGGCAGGGCAAAACCAATTTTGAACTTTCTTGGCAAATATACTTTACCGTAAATCGGTTCCACTCCATCGGATTGCAATGCATCTTTACTATATTCTTTCCCATCTAACCAAATATCATGATAAGCATTCGAGCGTGGCGCTAAATGTTGTGCTATCTCATCCGCGAGCTGTTGCATGGCCGGGCGAATTCCATCCTGAATTGGGGCTGGGCAACTCATCACGTTTCGATTGACGTCTCCACATGCTCCGAGAGTAGAAATCATGGCGCGATTGATATCTTGCATGGTTTGTTGCAAATGCCCCATAACGATGCCGTGAAATTGGATGCTTTGCCGTGTGGTCAATCTTAACGTGCCATTGGCATGTTTATCGGCAACCTCTTCCATTCGCAGATATTGATCAGCAGTTAATTTTCCACCAGGTAATTTCAGTCGAATCATAAACATGTAATGTTTGCTTGTACCTGTTTTGCCGCGACTCTTGCGCGCATCGCGATCCTCTTGCTGATAGCTACCATGAAATTTGAGTAGATTTTTATTTTCGTCGTTGAAATGATCTGCTCCTGAGGCCATTTCTTCGCGTAAACTTCCTCTTAACCAACAGCTTTTTTCTTTGATCCCCTCAACTGCGGATAGTTTTGTCCCCGTCTTTTCTGATCGTGATTCATCTTGATTTTCTGACGAGCTTTCGTCGTTTCGACTCACCATTTTCCCTGTTTCCTGCCCATTTTCTGAATTGTTTTGCATTTCTCCATCCATTTTGACTAAATTAAAAATCACTTGTCTTTAATTTTTTTCTTCTTTAATTACTATTTCCAAATAACTATTTCCAATTAGTATTTTATTTTAATTTTCTTTTCCCATCTTATATCTTATGAATGTTCCTCCAAAATTACCAATCATTCTCATAAGAGTATGAACTACAACAACCATTTCGGCAAGGCCGTTATCCCCGAGTTCGCCAGAATCGCTTAGAATTTCATACGGCCTCTCAGAATCTTTTACGAATCGAGATGCTCAAAGTTTAACCGGTGTTTTTTCAACGATTAACCGAGATTATTTTCGTATTGAAATTATTCATTAATCCTGTTTATCGAATATATTTCTATTGTAGTTCTTATCGACTTCTTATTATCTTTCCATGATAAAAATAACGGCGAAGAGGAATATAAATGGATGATCTGGATCAAATGTTAAAAATATTTCTTTAGAATCGTCTCGATGCGAGTCAAGAGGAGAAAATGGCTACTAGTTCGCAGAAAAATTCGTATCTTTGAAATAGAGGAGTTACTCATGCAACGAGATTTAATCCTTGGCACCGCAGGGCATATAGATCATGGAAAAACCTCCCTGATCAAGGTATTAACGGGGATCGATTGTGATCGGTTACCAGAAGAAAAACAACGTGGGATTACCATCGATATTGGTTTTGCCCATCTTCTCTTGGAAAATTATCGAATTGGTATAGTCGATTGTCCTGGCCATGAACGCTTTATCAAAAACATGCTGGCAGGGACGACCGGAATCGATCTAGCTCTATTGGTGGTAGCAGCAGATGACTCGATCATGCCGCAAACCCGAGAGCATCTAGAAATCTTGAATTTGTTGGGAATTCAGCACGGGATCATCGCGATTACCAAATGCGATCTTGTCGATTCAACAACACTCGAGCTGGTTCAGCTCGAGATGCAGGATCTCGTAAAAGGGACATTTCTTCAAGATGCTCCGATCATTCAAACGTCTGCGCAGAAAGGGATCGGAATTCAAGAGCTGCGACAGGCTATTTTAAGACAGGCGAATCAAAAGCGAGATGAACATGCTGGCGAATGGTTTCGATTGGCAATCGACCGAGCTTTTGTAGTGCAAGGGCATGGGACGGTTGTTACCGGGTCGGTAACTTCGGGAAGTCTACGAGTTGGGGAGGAGATTGAATGGCTACCGAGTAAAGCAAGTGTTCGAGTCCGGTCTCTTCATAATCATGATCAGGTGGTAGATGAGGTTCATCGTGGTCAACGGGCAGCGATTAATCTTGCGGGGATCTCCCTTGATCAGGTTTGGCGGGGGCAAGAACTGGCAAAACCGGGTTATTTACAGCCTACCCGTGTTCTGAGTATCTATTTACAACCTGCAAAATCGATAAGGAAACCATTGAAACATCGAACTCCTGTTCGAGTTCACCTGGGTACTATGGAAACTACGGCGATTCTATCGCTACTCGATTGCGATCAGCTTCAAAGTGGCCAGTGGGGCTTGGCTCAGCTTTTTCTTGATGATCCAGTGGTCGCTATCTGGAATCAGCCTTTGATTCTACGAGATTCTTCAGCAGAACATACTCTCGGCGGAGCAAAGGTGTTGCAACCGAATCCGGTGAAAATTCGCCGTAGACATTTTTCGATGCTCGAGCGAATGGAGAAATTAATCGGTCCCGATCCGCTCCAACGCATCCTCGCCGTTGCGTGGTTTGCGGAGCAACGGGGGGTCGAGCGCACCGCTTTAATTCGCGAGGCCGGGATCGTCCCTACCGAAGTCGATTCCTTATTGCAAAAGCTTGTCGATCAAGGTCAACTCGTGGAGATTGTCTGCCCGCAGAAGAGATTTATCCACCCTGAATGGCTGAAAGAATGGGAACAACGAATTTTAACCGCTTTAAAGACGATGCACCATGCTAACCCGTTAATGACGAGCCATGATCGGTTGAAGGTCATCGCTAATTTTGGTTTTCTCGAAGATGACCCGTTTTTGCAGTATGTCGTTGATCTCCTCATCAAAAATCGATCCATCCTGGGCGATGCAAAGCGGATTGCCGATGCAGAGTTTAAGCCGAAATTAAGCAATAATCAGAGGAAGTTGAAAGATAAAGTTGTTGAGACTCACCGGCTTAGCGGCTTTACCCCTCCAGAACCTAGCAGTTTTACGACTCAGGCCGGTGGCAATGTCAATAATCTCAAAGATATTTTCGAAGTTGCGGTGGCCGAAGGTTGGCTAATTAAAATTCATGACGATTTCTATCTTCATTCCGAAAGCGAAAGCAGAATGCGCGAGCGAATTGCCGAGGCGTTTAAGGGCCGCGACTCCGGGTTGACGGTTGCGGAAATACGTGACCTGCTCGGTACAACTCGCAAATATGCGGTGCCGTTGTGCGAATATCTCGATCGGATCGGTTTCACACGTAGGGAAGGTGATCTGCGCCTCTTAAATCCCGATCAATTTTCTCAGCAACCAACCCCCTCAGGGCATTGATCAGTTGCTTTTTTAGAGCTGATTTGGGTTCGATAATCGACGATTTCCTTTTGGGATTCTAGCTTAAAATTCTAACATCATACGAATTGGCTGGAATCTCTTAAGATCTAAATCGCATAAAATAGTAAGAAATAGAAAAAATAGCATAAGAGCATAAGATCACGGAGTTAAATCTGATTAAGCCATGAATAATTTATTTGAAAATGTTCCTGCGGTCAATGCGGTACTCGCTTGTGCTGAGGTGCAACTCCTCTTAAAAGAGTATCCTAAATCTCAAGTGGTTCAAGGAATACGCAATCAACTCGATCTATTACGAGAACGATTGAAAAATCAAGAGCCGATTGTTCCTGCGACCGATTCGAAAAGTTCGTTTCTTGTCAAGATAGTCATTGATGGGTTGCGAAACGAGCTCCTGCAGTTAGGGAAATATCGATTTCGTAAAGTTCTCAATGCAACCGGAGTAATCTTGCACACCAATTTAGGGCGGGCACCACTGGCCAAGGTTGCTGCGGCACAAGCAACCCAAGCTGCGCAGGGTTATCTAAACCTCGAACTCGATCTGGAAACCGGTAAACGGTCTTCACGCCAGGAGTTCATCCATGATATACTTACTCATCTAACCGGCGCAGAAGCAGCAACCGTTGTCAATAACTGTGCTGCGGCGACTATTATTGTCTTGCGGGCGCTTGCTGCGGGTAAAGAGGTCATCGTTTCGCGCGGTCAGTTGATTGAAATCGGTGGCAGTTTCCGGATTCCGGAGATCATGAAGGTAAGCGGGGCAATCTTACGCGAAGTAGGCACCACGAATATTGTTCGTATCGGTGATTATGCCGAAGCCATTCAGGCTCAAACTGGGATTCTTATGAGAATTCATACGAGTAATTATCGCGTGCATGGGTTTACCAAAGAGGTCAAACTATCCGAACTAGTTGGTCTAGGGGCTAAACATCAAATTCCTGTTGTTGATGATGTTGGCAGTGGAATGATGATCCCCATCGAACGATTTGGCCTTTCAGGTGAGCCTTGCGTGATCGACTCGATAAAACAGGGGGCCGATCTTGTATTATTCAGTGGCGATAAATTACTTGGTGGTCCACAGGCCGGAATTATTCTTGGTAAGAAAAAATGGATTCAAAAAATCGAAAAAGATCCGCTCATGCGTGCTCTTCGGCTCGATAAAATGACTCTCACCGCTCTAGAATCGACTCTTAAAATTTATTTAGATCCGGAGCAAGCTATTCAGGAAATCCCTACTCTGCGCATGATATCGATGCGCTCCGAGTTGCTCCGTGAACGCAGCGAAACAATTTGTTTGCATCTTCGTCAACTCTCTGCGGTTCAAAGTGCAGAAGTATGCCCTTCCTTAGCCTATGTTGGTGGTGGAACCCTTCCTGACCAGGCTATTTCTTCCTTGGCGATTGTTCTCCGACTCCAAAATATTCCCCCAGAGACTTTGAGTAAAAAATTACGTTTGGCAGAACCAGCAATCATGACAAGAATTGAAAATGAATCGATTCTATTGGATCTAAGAACCATTCCCCCTGATGAAGATCTGATTTTAATTGATGTACTGGTGAAAGTTTTGGCATCCGAAAGTCTTCCCATGAACTCCGATTGAATCTCAAAGAATGGATATACTTTTCTTGGGTCTATCTGCTAGAATAATAGATAAGTATCGAATGAAATTTAGTTTTGTTATTCATGAATTTTTGTGTGGAAATAATAAATTTTTACATGGATATACGGTTTTCTTCGGGCAAACAGAATTGACAAATCATTTTCATGATTAGTTAATTATGATGGTTTTGTGTTCGTTTGAATGTTGTTGGGTGTTTTGCTGAATATCGATGAGGAAATAATCACAGATTAAGTGAAAGTTTGGTGTTATGAACCAAACAAATAGAAAAGAAACCAAATAGAAAAAAATCGAGAGATAATAAACTTAGTGAATTGTTAGGAATGAATGATTCTTAGCGAGAAAAAAATCGGAGTTGCCAGAAAGTAGACCAAGGGATTGCAGCTGTTTGAAGGGGAATTATGTTTGAAGGTATAACAAGAAGCTTATCGGATGCAATGAAAAAATTTCGCGGTCGTCGCCTCACCGCGGAAAATATTCGAGATGGGCTGGAAGAGGTTAAAAAGGCGTTTTTAGAAGCCGATGTGAATTATGATGTTGTCAATCAATTTATTGCTAATGTAGAAGCGAGTGCGATCGGTCAGGATGTTCTGAAGAAGGTTGATCCAAGCGAGCAGATTGTTCGAATTGTTTACGATGAATTACTCAAATTGATGGGAAGCCCTTCGAAAGAGATTCCATTTGCCAAAGGTCGGCCAACGATATTAATGATGGTCGGATTGCAAGGTTCTGGGAAAACGACAAGTACCGGCAAATTAGCGTTGAAGCTCAAAAAAATGAATCGAAAGCCGTTGCTGGTGGGGGCCGATTTGCAGCGCCCCGCTGCCGTGGAACAGATTCGTGTCCTTGGGGAGCAGCTCGGCGTCCCTGTTTTCAGCCAACCTACCAATCCTCTCGATGTTTGTAAACAAGGGATTAAACAGGCACAGTTACAAGGATACGATACGGTTATTTTGGACACGGCGGGGCGATTGCATGTCGATAAAGAATTGCTGGATGAGTTGAAACAGATCGACCGGCAGGTACATCCAGATCAGATTTTTCTGGTTCTCGACGCCATGACGGGTCAAGATGCCGTTCAGAGTGCGAAAATATTTAATGAGACATTATCATTAGATGGGGTAATTTTAACCAAATTGGATGGCGATGCTCGTGGTGGTGCGGCCATTTCGTTAAGATATATTACTCAAGTTCCTATAAAATACATAGGGATAGGGGAAAAATTAGATGCCTTAGAAGACTTTTACCCAGATCGCATGGTGTCGCGCATCATGGGGCAGGGCGATTTGATGGGGGTGGTTGAAAAGATTCAATCCATCCAGGCAAAACTTGGCGAGGAGGAAAGAAAAAAACAAGAGGAAAAAATTGCAAAAGGGGATCTCAATCTTGCCGATTTTCGGCTTCAACTAAGTTCGGTGATGGAAACCGGAATGAAGTCAATTTTTGAAGCGATGCCGGGGATGAGTGAGATGATTCCACCCGGAGAAGATCCGGATCGTGCGATCCCTAAATTTGTTGGTATGATTGATTCCATGACCCCCTATGAACGTCATAATCCTGAAATTATCGATCTGGAAAGACGCCGTCGAATAGCAGATGGTTCCGGATGTAAACCACAAGAGGTCAATCTTTTACTCAAGCAATTCGATACCGCTCGAGCCTTTGCCAAAAAAATGGCGAATGCCAGTTTTTATCAACGCATGAAGATGATCATGGGGATGGGGCAGCAAGGGGCATTTCTTCCAGGGGATAAAGGATTAGAACAGATGTCGAAAGGGAATACCGGTCACCGGAAGAGTCCCAAAGAGCGAGCTGCCGATAAAAAAAAGAAGAAAAAACGGCGTTGAATCTTTCAGAACTTCTATTTTTAGAGTTCGAGCTGGAAGCATGAGAGATTTTCTTTGAACTAATGCTTAATTGTTTCTAGCGTAATTCTAAGATTTCTGAAAGTAGAGCAGCCTGAAAGTGGAGAACTTTCACGGCAGTTTCAAATGCCTCCCCCTCTTTTAGCCAAAGGCTTTGAACTTCTGTCGGATATTTTGGTAAGATGGGTGAAAGACATTCGAATGAGAGCGGAAAGAAGAGCTAAATAAACGAGAGATTCTGGTCTGTTTAGATAAAAAAAGATGAATGGTGACTATCAGAATTCGATAGAAAATATCGAAGATCTGAGTGGAAATAAAACAGATTATCTAAGCTTTCTTGCAGTATTTGTTGCAGTAATTAAGAGGTAAACAGTCGCATAGAGTCGGTATAATTAACTTGGAAATAGAATGGATAAGAAAAAGAAATAGACTTGAGTTGAAAACAAAATCGATGTTTCAACGGCATCTTCTTAGACATGATGTATTCGTATGCTGCTCTCCCCCGAGTCGATTTCTTTTTCGGTCTACTTCCGACCATCCCCGTAGCGATAGGGATTTCTGCTAATCATGGATTCGTTTTGCATGAATTCATTAACGCAGTGAAAACTTTTTGGATTCAACTATGGATCATTATCAGGAATTGGCAAAACAGATAAATCCTGCTGGGATACTGGGTTACTTGAACTTTTCGGAAGGGCAACCGGATGCTAAATTCCAAAAAGCGATTGATCAAGCTTTTCGCATTCTAAGCAGGATGGGGATAGGAAAGCCGTGGCTAGAAGTTCATCAATGGCTGAACGCGCAGATGTTGATTTTGCAGCAATCCGGATCTGCCGCTTTTCAAGATATCACACAAGCTCAGAGAATTGTCAACATCGTCTTTGAGGACTTTCCCGCAGCCTATCGCCACCACCATCAGGATTTGCTGGCGCATTTAAGCGATGAATTGCTTTTTAATTCGTTTTTCTTTGTGCGGATTTGCGAAGCAGCTTTGACGGAGAACGCTCGCCAATCGCGGCAAAGCGCTTCAGCTAAGATAGAGGCGGAAGGCAGAAACAATCAATGGATTGAACGAATCCTGGACCGGGTCAACGATTATGTCGGTCATCGTCCAATCGCCTTATTGGAAACGCGGGTGCAAACCCCCTTTTACCCGCATGAAAAGGTCCGGCCAGTCCCCCTTTATATTCGCGGGACAGGGCCGTGTCTTTCAGCATATGACCAGATTGTCCAAATTGCTGTTGATATTCTCCAGGATTGTGACCGGGAGGTTTTACGCAGTGCGGAATTCGAGCCGCAGCACATGGATGAATTGGCGTTCGATCCGCGCTTTTATGATCATACCCATCCATTTAATCGGCGCCCCAACTATCTTTTTGGCGAGTGGGATCCCCATTTTATCGATAATAAAGGTTATTATCGGCGCTTTGTGGTGCGACAAACTATCCTCGATGCGTTATTAAATGCCGCGCGTATGGAAAATAGCGATTATGCCCCTCTCGAGGGGCAAGCGCATGTGCGGCACGAACTTTCCACGGAGTCTCTGCCGCGATTGTTTGAAGCGGGGGCGGTGCTTGCGGGTACTATTTTAATGGCTTCTGGAATTAGTGGAGAGGGGCCTAATTCGCATGATTCCGAAACTCGCCTAGCGAATCTAATCCCAGAAATTGCACAATATCGCGATGCTTTTTATCAGTCCTTGCTGAAAAAATTGACCGGCCCTTATGCGGAGCAAATGCAACGAGAGACCAAGCAGTTGAAACAGCCTTTCGGGGCGATTCGCCAACAACTGAATCAAGAATTGGCCCGCCAGCGTGCGATGCAGATGCAGGATGGCTGCCTAGCGCTTATTTTTGCTCAGCTCGGCTATGCACAGGAGGCACGCACTCGGGTCGATAAAATTCCTGCTGTTTCGATTCGCATTCAAACGGAAATTAAATTGCGTTTAATCCAATGCCAGCGTCTCATTAGTGCCAATAATGCGCCAGCACAAGCTTTACCGATCTTGCACGAAGTCAAAGAGCTTTTGCATCGTGGCATCGAATGCGGTGCCCTGGCCGATCCGTGGAATATCCTTGGCTTTCAGGGCTTATACCCCTTATTCCATGCCAAGGAGGATCGGATCGAGGATACACGCAACGAAGAGTTG
>JAKBAI010000155.1 GCA_021809185.1 Planctomycetota bacterium | reverse complement strand
AAAATTAGGAGAAACCGTTTCTCCACCACAAAAGTGGTGGGTTTCCGATGACCGTTCGTTATTACCTGAAGAACGAGAAGAGGGGAAATCCCCTTCGATCTGGGGTATTTATTTACCAGCAGATCGTAAAAATTTTCTGGTGATGTCCTTGAATTGGGCACCAATACGAACTAATGAAAATACCCCGATTTGGACTGATGATCATGCCAATCTATGGTCCGCATGGAATTCGGATCTCGAAGATTAATCGTTTTAATACGTTATTTATTCTTCTTCAATAATTCATTTTTGGAATATGTTACCATTATCTCATGAAGAATTTTATTTATATCAAATGAATTATTGAAGAATCGATTTCCTGAGTTCTACTAGCCTGTCTTAACTTTCAATTATTGATTTCGAAGGAAGCATCGAAGCGAAGTATTTTCTTCTAGATCGGTATTCCCTAAGATAAATCTTCTTATCTTTGTGATTATGAATCGATAAGATAGGTAAGACCATGAATAGAGCATTCAAACAGAAAGTTCAAAGATGAAGATAGGGATGAAAAAATAGAGTTCCAAGCACAAGCGGAAAAATATTGGAAAAGAACACGATTCCTACCACAAAACGGAATATGGATTTAGATCAAAGAGAGATGATGAGATGACCACGCCAAATAAGGCAACGGTACAAACCGATCCTGAAAATTGCGATATGCAGAAAATTCGGATGGAAATTGATAGCATTGATGAAAAAATAGTTGGTTTAATAAACCGCCGAGCGGAATTAGCTTCATCGATCGGTCAAATCAAGGCGATGCGCGGGGAGGGGATTTTTAATCCCGCACGGGAAGAGGAGGTTCTGCAAAATTTACTTCATCACAATCATGGCCCATTATCGAACAGTAATCTATTGGCAATTTATCGAGAAATCATTAGCAGTTCGAGAGCACTACAACATAAATTAAAGGTAGCCTTTTTAGGCCCAGAATACAGTTTTAGTCATGTAGCGAGCATGGCTCGTTTTGGTCAAGCGGTTGAATTTCATCCGTTATCTTCCATTTCGATGATCTTTGAGGAAGTGGAGCGAAAACATGTCGATTTTGCTGTAGTTCCCTTAGAAAATTCGACCGATGGGCGTATTACGGATACCCTAGATATGTTTGTACGTTTACCGCAAATTCGAATCTGTGCGGAGGTTCGTTTGCGTGTGCATCATCATCTACTTGCTATTTGCTCGGAATCGCAAATTAAACATATCTATTCCAAACCACAAGCCCTTTCCCAGTGCCGAGGTTGGTTAAGCAAAACTTTTCCCGAAGCTGTCCTGCATGAAATTTCTAGCACCGCTGCTGCTGCACAATATATTCTGGAGAATACGGAAGGCACCGCGGCAATTGCTAGTAGAGAAGCTGCTGTTCGCTACGGCCTGAGAATCGCCTACAGCAATATTGAAGATTCCCCTGATAATGAAACCCGATTTGCGGTGATTGGAACGCATGATTCGAAACGTACCGGCAGAGATAAGACGGCGATCATGTTTCAAATTCCCCATAGTCCTGGTTCCTTGGCAGATATTCTAAATATCTTTAAACAAACGAAAATTAATTTAACTTGGATCGAATCGTTTCCCAGTAGGCAAGTCAAGGGAGAATATGTTTTTTTTGTCGAATTTGAAGGACATAAATTAGATGAGCAAGCGAAAATGGCATTAGAATTGCTTTCAAAATTTTGTGATCAGTTAACGGTTTTGGGGTCTTTCCCTCTAGCCCAGCTTGTCGATTGAGGCTCATTTGATAGACTTTTAGATTTGGATGAGAACAGAGATTTTTTGGGGTTTTGTTCGATAGGCGTAGAATGAAAACAGCAAGAATGAGGCCTATTTTAAGATGTCTATTTTGAGGTGCCTTTTATGAGATGATGAAGATCTGCTTTTGGCATAGGAATTTAGAAGCGGAGTTCAGCAGAGAAAGGCACATGGATGAAAATACGGATAAGAATACTAAGAAGGCCAATCAGCATAACTATCAACAAGGAATAGAGATCCCCTACAAGCAAAAATCAACAAATAAAATTTTAGATGAATTAGGAAATTTTTAGTCGTTTACCTGGAATTGTTTTTCAGGTGTCGAGAACGAATTCAAAACAGGTGTCGAGAACGAATTCAAAATAAAGAGATAAGTTCAATAATAAACAGGAAATAAGGGATATGATTTTGGTGGTTCAACCCAATGCAACGGAAAAAGAGATCAATCACATAATGGAACGTGTGCAAGAATTGGGATTTACTCCTCATTTGATACGAGGGGAACAGCGTACCGTTATTGGAGTTGTTGGAGACGAAACACGTCCATCTGGAGAGGCATTGGAAGCGATTCCCGGCATCGAACAGGCCTTGAGGATCTTAAAGCCATTTAAATTGGCGAGCCGGGAATTTTCGTCGAAAGATCGGGTTGTCCAAGTAGGTAAATTGTCGATCGGAGGAGGGTCGCTCGCACTGATAGCCGGACCTTGCGCGGTAGAGAGTCGAGAAGGGTTAGATCGAATTGCTGCCTCCGTAAAGAAAGCGGGGGCGAATTTATTACGCGGTGGCGCTTTCAAGCCGCGAACAAGCCCTTATAGTTTTCAGGGTTTGGGAGAAGAGGGATTAAAAATATTACGCGATATCGGTAATAAATACGATATGCCGATCGTAACCGAAGTGATGGACGTTCGCCAGGTTGAATTGATTTCACGCTATACCGATATGTTTCAGATCGGTGCCAGAAATATGCAAAATTTCGATCTGTTGCGCGAGATCGGTCAGACTCGGATTCCAGTATTGCTGAAACGAGGGATGAGTGCTACGGTTAAAGATTTACTCATGTCAGCAGAGTATATTTTAGCAGGGGGCAACGAAAATGTGGTTCTGTGTGAACGCGGGGTTCGTTCCTTTGAAGATTCCACGCGCAATATGCTCGATTTAAGCGCGGTTCCTAATGTGAAAGGGCAAAGCCATTTGCCGATCATCGTCGATCCGAGTCATGCAACTGGGCGGCCCGATCTAATCCCGGCGATGTGCAGCGCTTCGATCGCTGCTGGAGCAGATGGTGTTCATGTCGAAGTTCATGATTGCCCAGAGAAAGCGTTATCGGATGGGCCGCAAGCCTTGCTCCCGGATCGTTTCACTAAATTAGCGGTGGAGCTTCGAACCATTGCTTCGGCCCTGGGAAAAGTAATCCCTGCTTAAATAGGGACGATTCCGAAGCGGAATAGGCCATCCCAGATTAGTCCCAAATCAGTCCCAGATTAGTGGCATCCTGAAAGAAAGCCGCTTAATCACGAAGCGGCTTTACTTATATTATTCGAGTAATCGAGAGGCAGTATTTTTATGCAACGCAAAAAAATAGTGGTTGGAAATTGGAAGATGTTCACCACTCTCCACACCGCTCAGGACTTGGCACAGCGGATCGTTCAAGAAATGTCGCAATTGCATTTTCCGGAAACGGCTGTAAATGCCTTAGGGGAGTCGATTCCCGGTGGGGTGGATGTAGGTATTGCCCCCCCCTTTGTTTATTTGAGTGAATTAGCCAAAGTGGTTGATCATCACCCTGTTTTACTCGGTGCTCAAAACTTACATCATGAAAATCAGGGGGCATTTACGGGGGAAGTCAGTCCGGGAATGCTTGCCGATATTGGTTGTAAATTTGTTATTATTGGCCACAGTGAACGCCGGCATGGTTTCCACGAACCGGATCTATTTCTGAATCGCAAACTGAAATCGGCTCTCCTTGCTAATCTGATGCCTATTTTTTGTATCGGAGAAACATTGGCAGAGCGGGAAGCGAAGCAAACCGAAGCGGTTTTGGAATATCAGCTCGATGCTGGCCTATCAGGGATAACCGCGGAACAAACGGTTCATCTGGTTTTAGCCTACGAGCCGGTGTGGGCTATCGGTACCGGTAAAACCGCAACTCCAGAACAGGCTCAACATGCTCATGCCTTCATACGAAATCATCTCGCCAAAAAATTTGGTAACGATTTCGCGCGGGTCATTCGGCTTCAATACGGTGGTAGCGTCAAACCTGAAAACGCAAGAGAACTGTTGCATCAACCCGATATCGATGGTGCACTGGTTGGTGGCGCTAGCTTAAAAGCCGATTCGTTTATGAGTATCGTTAAAGCGGCACTCTAAATCATTCCTCTCATTCCTCTCATTCCTATCATTTAGATCTTCTCGCCCATCCTATTTAAAGAATATTGCGATTATTTTTCGAAGCCCAGAGCTTTTGCCTGCTAGACCGATCGATGATTGGCTTCAGGCAATCAAGCGAATTTCCCAGTTTTTAACTTTTTTCTGTTGTAATTCTAACATTTGCCAAGCTTGATCGATGGTTACCCATTTGAATTGGACCAATTGGTGCGGTCTTAATTGACCCAGTAGATAGAGATCCTTTTGAATGACTTGTCCGATTTTGGGATAGCCGCCAATGGTATTTCCACCAACGCCAACAATAATGGGTAAGCCTTCATTAGTAATTTGTACCGATCCCCAGGTAATCGCCTCGGACACCATTTCTCGCTGGGGCCGTGCGATCGGGGTGCCAGTCAAACGAATCCCCAAACGATTACTCGCTGAATGGACTTGAAAACGGGATTGGCAGAACTCGTTGTTATCAAACCAATCGTTCTGTAATCCTGGCAAAAGATGAATAGTTGGTGATTCGATCTGCGCTTCCTCTAGTAATTCTTGGCTAGCAATGGCCTGCAGAGAGCGAAGGGATGAGGGTTTGACGGGAGAGGAATGTAGAAAAAAGTGATCGTTTTTTTGGATTGGGGTGAGATGAATTGGTAAAGAAAGAGAGGGACTTTGGTTTGCTACGTTAGTCATTTCTTGTTCCCAGATCCCTCCAGAAATCGCCAAATAGATCCGGGTGTATTTCTGACAATGTGAGATTTTCAGAATTTCTCCACTTTTCCACACAAAGGTTTGAGCGACCGGAATTTCTCGCTCGCCACAGCGGATCTGAAACTTGGCTCCAAAACAACAAGCAGTTATATCTGTTTCTGTCATCAGAGTTGGGCCGAGAAGAGCCGATTCGATTAATGGGGTTTCTGGTGAATTCCCAACGAGCCGATTCGCGATCATAGCGGCAATCGGATCTGCCGCACCGCCGGGGGGGATACCCAAATTACGTTGACCAGTTTTTGCCGGACCGATCAGATAGGTTTCTGGGCCGGTCTCTAGGAAAAGGATCTTCATTATTTTATAACGGTCGATAGGGACAGATAACTGCTCTTAGTTGTGTAATTAAAATCGAGGTCGAGGCGAGGGTTTGTGTTTTTTATGATCCATTATTACCCTATTTTTGATTAAGGGCATTCGAGAGGGGGGAGTAGGGGGCAACGGCTATTCCATTCTCGAGTAATTTCGAGTGGAGGGACTTTAAGAACGATACGATATTAGGGGTGTCACTATGAATGCAAATCGTCCGCACAGCAAATTGTTTGATGAGATGCTGGATTTGCGCTAAGGCGATGTCCGGATCATGAATGATGGCTCCTGGTTGGTTTCTGGGGATCAATTGACCGCTGGGGGCATAACCCCGATCGGCAAACCCTTCCGCAATAAATAAACAGCGGTTTTTCGCTCGCTTTTGCAATGCCGATTCGGGCAATCCTACCAAACCTAAATTAAAAGTGTTCGCGACTTGGATCATCATTTCGGCTAATTCCTCATCATAGGTTAGTCGATGATAGAGCGCGCCGTGCGGTTTCAAATGGTGCAAAATAACTCCCTGGCTTTGTGCCAAGGCGACCATGCCACCGATTTGAAAAAGCAATTCCGCACGAATCTGTTCTAGTGGCAGATTTAATTCGATTCGACCAAAATTATCGCGGTCAAGATAGCCAGGATGAATTCCTATTTGCAACCCATATTTTTGTGCCAAAGTCATCATCTTTAAGGCTAGTAGGGGAGAACCAGCGTGCCCCGCGCAACAGATATTGACCGATGTCAGATAAGGGAGTAGTTCTTCGTCACTGGGGCAGCCTTCGGCGATATCGGCATTCAGATCGATCTCCATGATTTATTTTCCATCTTCACTAATTCAAAGGGGATTGAACAATAACCAATAAAATATTGGTTCCGAAGTTCCCTTCTTAGTTTATATTTCTCGTTTATAAATTTCGTTCATACTTCTAGTATTGGATAATCACCGTTACCCGTTCGTTCCCCAGGAGAGTGAAGTGGAGATCTTCTCTCAAAGCCGATCTGCTTCACCTCAATAGGTTCTTGTGTTGTTGTTGTATGGCACCCTAGGAAAATATGAATAGATCATCTATTTGTAAATCCAAAGATTCATTAAAGCAATTTTTTAACAAGTACTTGAGATTTTCGGCCACTTCGATCGTAGATTATTTTTCGATTGAGAGGTAACTGGTCAGGATGAGCGAGCTGAAACCCGGCTTTGTGAACAAAGAAATTAATGGCCTGGGTGGAAAGACAAAAAAGTTCTCGAATTCCTGCCGATCTCGCTAGATCTTCGGCATAGTGAATTAGCTTGATGCCGATCCCTTGGTTTTCATATCGATCATCGACATAGAGAGAAGCAAGTTCGGCTTTTTGCTCATCGAGATAGAGATGCACAGCGCCGCAGGCAATAGGATTGCGATCGACTTCAAAAACAAAATAGTCGTTGATCATGCGTTCGACTTCCGCTCGAGTGCGTTTTAGTAGTTCGTCCCGTTCCATGCCTCGTTGCAGAAGATTATAGAGAGATCGCAAATCTTTCTTCATGGCCGGTCGAATCGACTGATATTCATTGGCATGGATGAGAGTGCCGATTCCTTCGTTGGAAAAGACTTCGGCGAGCAGTCCTTCTTGGACTCGGCCATCAATAATATGCACCCGTTGGACACCCCCTTTGATGGCGCGGATGCCATTTTCCAATTTCGACAATGCCTCCCCAGGCTGAATTTCTTGGCGGCGTTTTTTTAAGAGAAGTTCTGTATCGGCAACGTTTAATTGTCGCAATTTGGTTTTCCCTTGTCGCAACGGCGGATGCGCCCCCAGAAAGATCAACTTCGCTGCCTGGAGCGACAAGGCGATTTCAACCGCTACGGCATCGGAATTGAGCCGGAAGAGATGATTTTCGCCATCGAAACCAATGGGGGGAATAATCGGGATAATATCGTGGTCCAGAAAGGTGCGTAAAAAGGGGGTGTTGACCCTCTCGACTCTACCGCTATATTGATGGTCGATGCCTGCTAAAATTCCGCAGGGGTGGCAGACCATGAAATTCCCCGTTGCCGTTTGTAGGTCATGGCCAGCTAGACCAACAATCAAATCCTGAGTAACACGATTGGCAGCAGATATGGAGGCATTGAGGGTAATCAGATCGGTTATGCCTGTGCCGTCGCTATTCGTTAGTTTTAATCCCTGTTTAGCCGCGAGCTGGCGCACCTGTAATCCCGCCCCGTGGACGATGACTACTTCAATACGCAAACTTCGTAATAATGCCACATCTCTTAACAGATTCGTAAAGTTATCATCGGCTATTACTGCGCCATCCAAGGCGATGACAAATATCCGGTCGCGAAAGCGCGGAACGTAATCGAGTATAACCCGCAAATCGGTCAAATGCAGCATCCGGTTTTTTCTTCCTTTCCTGTCTCAGTTCCCAATTCTGTTTCCCTAAGCCGATTTCTCTATCGTTGTGCTCTGGTACTTCCTCGAATATTTGGACTTTTCCTATCCTACGATTTTGATTGTTGAATGATGATTAGGTAGTGGTTATCTCCATCATCTATCGTGAATATCCTCTTTTTTAACTCTCTTCGATGCGCTACTTACTCCCTAGCTTGCTTTTTTGTGGTACCGATTTTCTTTTACTATTTCTTACGTTTCTATATTATTGCTTCTTTTATTGGTTTTCTTTCCATTTTTGATCTTATAGTCAAAGAATTTTTATCGATTTATTGTCATATCTTTGGTAGAAGGATTCAAGATGCAAATTGAAATCCCTAATGATTTTCAAACTAGTTATGGAACATCGAGTTCGATTGAATCTGAAGAAGAATGAATGTCGAATCTTTTTTCTTCATCGGAATTCAAATATATCATAAGATAACGGGGAGTTGGAATTATCTTGCCCGATTCATGGCCTGCTATTATCGGTTTGAGATTTGTTAACATGACATTAATTTTGGAAATGATCCGAAATAATAGGTGAAAATTGGGGTTGTTGGTTCAAGATATTCAAGGTTAGTATACTATTTTGATTAGATTGGTTAGGAATCAATTATTTCCACGGGGTAAAGAGTTAAAAACAGTTATGTGAAAGAATCATGTGAAAGAATCTTAGAGAAAGAAAAGATTGGTTCATGGATAGGTAATAGATGGGTAATCTGAAGCGATCAAGAGGAATTTACAAAAGGATTAAAAAAGCGATTATCCAAAGCGAAACAGATCAAAAATTGCTTTGATCCAGCGAAAAAAGATAACATAGAGTGAAAAAATAGAGAGATAACATAGAGAGATATTTACTTAAACGTGTGAAGAAAACAATTAAGCTTAAGGATGATTTGGGTGCAAGAAAGGAATATAGGAAAGTAAAATGGTTGAAAAAGTAACGATAATCGGTTCAGGACCAGCAGGGTGGGCAGCGGCGATTTATGCAGCGCGGGCAAATCTTCAGCCTGTGGTCTATCAAGGATCGGGGATGACCCAGAATATTCCTCTGGGTCAGCTCGCGTTGACAACCGAAGTAGAGAACTACCCAGGGTTTCCGTACGGAGATACAAGGAAATATCTTCAAACCGCATTGTCCTCAGATTCGCAACCGTATTGGGTACTGAAGGATAAGCCACAACCGACCCATGGCATCAACGGACCAGAATTAATGGAATTGATGCGTAAACAAGCAGAAAATTTTGGCACACGTATTATTACCGATGACATCGTCAAAGTGGAATTGAAAAAGAATCCCAAGGTGCTTCACACCCTTTCAGGCGAAAAGATAGAATCGTTGACGGTGATCGTGGCTACAGGGGCTACTGCTAATTATCTAGGATTGCCTTCAGAGCATCGATTTAAAAATCAAGGGGTCTCTGCTTGTGCCGTATGCGATGGGGCGCTAATGCGATTCCGAAATCGCCCGATTATCGTTGTTGGTGGTGGGGATTCCGCGGTCGAAGAAGCGAATTACCTTGCTAAATTTGGTAGTAAGGTTCATCTAGTTGTTCGCAGAGATGTTCTTCGTGCTAGTAAAATTATGCAAAAGAGGGCCTTGGAAAATCCCAAAATTGTCATCGAATGGAATACCGAATTGCATGAAGTTCTGGGGAATGACGAAGAAGGGGTTACGGGTGTTATTCTGAAACGATCGAAGCCGATTTCAAGTCTAGAAAAAATGGATTGTTCGGGGGTTTTCTTGGCGATTGGTCATACTCCGAATACCGATTTTCTGGATGGTCAGATCGATTTGAATGAGAAAAAATATATTCGTTGGACAACGCTGGGGAGAACATACACCAATATCGATGGGGTTTTTGCTGCGGGTGATGTTGCCGATGATTATTACCGCCAAGCGATTACGGCCGCAGGCACAGGCTGCATGGCTGCTCTCGATGCCGAACGGTGGTTGGGACATCACGGGCATGTTTAATGATTTTGGATTTGCCTTGTTTCGATTGACCGTATTTAGAATAATCGTGTTTGGATAAATTGAACAAAACCGATCTATTAGTCTCGGATTGTTCGGTTCGCCGTAGGGCAGACATTCTTGCCTGTCCTAACTTTTACCTAACGCTAGTCAATTTCTACAAGTTTCGACAAACAAGGAGAATCTCTTTTTCAAAAGCATTCACTTTCAAACAATTTGACTGCTCCAGCGAATGCAAAATAGAACTCACTCTGCTTGGAGTTTCTTATTAAATGATTTAGTTTTAATGATTTTACAACACTTTCTTATTTTCGAATTCGAGTCGATTTCAATATAAATGGGATCGGCTTCTATTCAAAAAATGAAAATTCCTTGATTTTCCCCATCAAATCTAAAAGGCTATTTAAAATTTCTTTTGATTCCTTATTCGCTATCTTGCTTGTTATCGTGAGAATAACTACAATTTTCTTTTATTAAAAGAGGAGATCGAAAGCGAATTCATTCGAGATCGAAACATTTATGGCTGAATTAAAAACTGTATTAAATGATTGGCATCGTCAGCATGGGGCAAGGATGGTCAGTTTTGGTGGTTGGGATATGCCCGTGCAATATCGTGGTATTATTGAAGAGCACAAAGCAGTTCGCCAGCATAGTGGCATGTTTGATATTTCTCACATGGGAAGGTTATATTTTAAGGGGAATGGAATAATCCCTTTTCTGGATAAGCTTTGCACCAATCAAATAGAGAGCATGAAACCGAATCAAGTCCGGTATTCTCTCATTTGTAATTCGAATGGTGGAATTCTGGACGATGTGTTGGTTTATCGGCTTGCAGGCCAATGGTTGGTTGTGGTAAACGCTTCCAATCGGGAAAAAATCGTGCAGTGGATAAAGAATCATCAGATTGATGGGGACTTTCAGCTAGTCGATGAAACTCTCCATACAGCGATGATTGCCATTCAGGGGCCACAATCGCTACGAATTTGCCAAGATTTATTTGTGGATTCGATCCAGGATCTTGCTTATTATTATTCCAAACCTAATAAGATCATAGCAGCGAAAATAGGCTTGGACGCAAGTGATGAGAATCTGGAAGTCTTGGTGAGTCGAACAGGTTATACAGGGGAAGATGGTATCGAAATTATTGCGAATAATAGCTTAGCGGTCCCGCTGGCGAATACACTGCTTCAGCTCGGTGTGGTTCCGTGTGGACTGGGGGCACGTGATACTTTGAGACTAGAAGCAGCAATGCCACTGTATGGACACGAGCTTCATGAAAATGTCGATCCCATACAAGCGGGATTAGAATGGGCAGTGAAACTAAACAAAAGGAATTTTCTGGGTCGAGAGGGGTTGATAAGAACTCGGGATAGCCATGAACGGATACGGATTGGCTTGGAATTGGAAGGAAAAAGGGCCGCGCGTGAAGGGGCGTTGGTTTATTCGCAAACGCAGGTCGTTGGGCAGATCACCAGTGGCAGTTATTCCCCGACTTTGGATCGATCGATTGCTATGGCTTATGTTCGAGCCGATTATGGAATTCTCAAAACCGCTCTATTAGTCGACATCCGCGGTACCTTTACCCCGGCTACTGTAGTTGCCTTACCTTTCTATAAACGACCTGGCTCGAAATAGTCTGGATCCTTTCTGAAAGTTTTTGAAAATAGTGCGACTTTTATCGTCAATAATGGTTTGACGAAAAGGATAGGAATAATAATTGTAAATCGGCAGGAAATTAGAACCAATTATAAGAAAGTTACTAATAGTCTCTTATTAAATAGTCCCTTATTAAATAGTCCCTTATTTATAGAACTTAATCTGGAGAAATGATGGATTTAAAGCGTTTACTCTATGCAGCTTCGCATGAATGGTCCGATATAAATGATCAGATTTGTACGATGGGAATTACTCAATATGCTGTTGACCAGTTAACCGATGTAACTCATTTGCAGTTACCCAAAGTAGGAACGGCGACTACCGCTGAGAAGCCGCTCGGGGAAATCGAATCGGTCAAAGCAGTGTTTGATCTTTATGCCCCTGTTACCGGCGAAGTGATTGAAGTAAATGAAGCGGTTCGACGAGATCCTAGTCTGATCAATCAAGATCCATATGAAAAGGGGTGGATGCTTAAGATTCGAATGGTTCCGGGATCTGATCTGAGCCATCTCATGAATTATGAAAAATACAGTAAACAGATCGCCGAAGGGCATTAAAAATAAGGGCATTAAAATTCTGTTTCTCGCCCTCTTTTTGTTAGCTTGAGATGCCGTTTGTTCCATCGATCCACTCTGAAAATGGGGGATAATCTGGTTGAGCAAATAATTGGGGAATAATGTATACGAGCTGACAAATAGTATAACGAATATTATGAAATTATCTGTCGGTGATGCGAAATAAAATCGGCATCTTATTGTAATTATTTTTGTAATTATTTTTATATTTACTCATCTATTTCTTTTCTATTGAGGAGAAGCATTCTTTGTACCTGTTGAATACCCCCGAAGATATTCAGGCGATGTTGCAAACAATCGGTGTAACTTCCATTGAAGATTTGTTTGCATCGATCCCAGAGCCGTTACGTTTATCCCGAGATTTGAACATTCCGCCAAGTCTGAGCGAAATGGAGCTAACGAATCATTTAACGCAATTAGCGAAAAGAAATCAGAGTGCGGGGGATGGTCTCTGTTTTCTGGGGGGTGGAAGTTATGATCATTTCATCCCTGCGGTCATCGATGCTATTGTCTCTCGAAGCGAATATTACACCGCTTACACCCCTTATCAGGCAGAAGCGAGCCAGGGGAGTTTGCAAGCATTTTTTGAATATCAAACTTTGATGTGCCAGCTCACGGGCATGGATGTTTCCAATGCCTCTCTTTATGAGGGGGGGAGCGCGGTTGCTGAAGCGGTGATTATGGCTATGGCTATCAAAGAGTATGGAGGAAAAGAGGCCCAAACTCCCGAAAAATTTGCCGAAGTACTGGTTGCCGAAAGTATGCACCCAGAGTATCGCCAGGTGCTCGCGACTTATTTGACGAATCTCCCTTGCCGCATCAAAACCATTGCCACCCCTGATGGTTATTTGTCCCCTGAAGCTTTGAGAAAAGCGATTGGGCCTCAATCGATCGCCGTTGTTGTTCAGCATCCTAATTTTTTTGGGGGCTTGGAACAGATGAACGAATTAACAACTCTTGCCCATGAGCACCAGTTATTGATGATTCAGAGTTTTGATCCGATCAGTCTAGGTTTACTGAAAGGGCCAGGGACTTTTGGGGTTGATATTGCTGTGGCAGAAGGCCAAAGCTTGGGAACGCCTATGAGTTTCGGCGGGCCGTATCTAGGTGTTTTAACTTGCCGGCAAGAGTATGTCCGAAAAATTCCAGGCCGATTAGTTGGGCAGACCGTTGACCGCAGAGGGAATCGTTGTTGGGTATTGACACTGCAAACACGCGAACAGCATATTCGCCGGGACAAAGCAACCAGTAATATTTGTACTAATCAGGGGCTATTTGCCTTACGTGCTGCTATCTATTTAGCTGCTCTGGGGCCTCAAGGATTAAAAGAAACAGCAGATCACTGCATTCGTAAGTCGCACTATTGTCTTGAACAGCTCTGCAAAATCCCTGGTGTTTCGCTCGCTTTTTCTTTACCATTTTTCAAAGAGTTTACGGTTCGATTGCC
>JAKBAI010000399.1 GCA_021809185.1 Planctomycetota bacterium | reverse complement strand
CTATTTTAAGAAATACTATTTTATGAATTACTTATATTAATTGATTTTATTCGTTGTATTTTAATGCAGATCATCTTCAGATGGAATTTATCTATTGTTTAGATTAATGGTTTAGAATAATTCGCTCGCTTTTACAGAATTTAGAGAACAACGGTGAAAATTTTATCTCACATATTGCGCTCTAAATCAGTTAAATTCATTCTCTAAAAGACTAACTCCAAACGAACAGGTTTAGGCAACAGAGAAGCAGGGAAATATCGAAATCATTTTCTATCGTATTCCCTGTCTCAATTGCTAATTCGTGACAAGGCTAAAAAACTCTGAAGTCGTGGCTAACTCGAAAGGATGGGCTTACATCATTCCCATGCCGCCCATACCTCCCATGCCGCCCATACCTCCCATGCCGCCCATACCTCCCATGCCACCCATATCGCCGTGGTGATGGTGATGGTCTTCGCCCCCTTTTTCTTCGGGGATATCGGCAATGATCGACTCCGTGGTCAGAAGTAGACAAGCAACGCTCGCTCCGTTTTGAAGAGCACTACGAGTTACTTTGACAGGATCGATAACCCCGGCAGTACGAAGATCTTCGTACTGATCGGTATCGGCATTGTATCCCCAGTTCGGGTCGTTCTTTTTGAGGATATGGGAAACGATAACCGTACCATCTTTCCCAGCGTTTTCTGCAATGAGACGAGTTGGCATTTCAAGAGCGCGGAAGAGAACTTTCAGACCAATATCTTCATCCCCTTGAAGTTTAAGATGGTTTAAAGCTTTACGAGCACTGAGAAGAGCGACTCCGCCCCCAGCAACAGTTCCTTCAGCTAAAGCAGCACGGGTAGCATGCAAAGAATCTTCGTAAAGAGCTTTGCGTTCTTTCATTTCTGTTTCCGTTGCACCACCGACTTTAATCTGAGCGACCCCGCCTGCCAATTTTGCTAGCCGTTCTTGCAGTTTTTCGCGATCATAATCACTATCGGTTCGCGTGATTTCCCGGCGAATCATTTCACAGCGCCCTTCAACTGCTTTGCTGTTCCCTGCCCCTTCCGTAATGGTGGTGTTTTCGGAATCGATTTTGATCTTTTTAGCGCGGCCAAGATCGTTTAACTGGACGGTTTCTAATTGAATACCCAGATCTTTGAAAATTGCTCGCCCGCCGGTCAGTGTAGCAAGGTCTTCAAGCATCGCTTTGCGCCGATCTCCATAACCGGGTGCTTTCACCGCGCATACTTGCAAGATCCCTTTGATCTTATTGAGAACCAATACTGCTAAGGCTTCCCCTTCAATATCTTCTGCAATAATGAGGAGCGGTTCTTTTTTCTTGGAAATCATTTCTAACAAGGGTACGAGTGTTTTAACATTCGAGATCTTGTCTTCAAAAATCAAAATATAGGGATTTTCGAATTCGCAGATAACCGATTCTTGATTGGTAACGAAGTGTGGAGACAGGTAACCACGGTCGAATTGCATCCCTTGAACCACAACCACTTCGGTATCAGCGGTTTTGCCTTCTTCAATGGTGATCACTCCATTGGTGGCTCCCACTTTTTCCATGGCTTCGGCCAATTTGCTACCAATTTCTTTGTTGTTATTGGCGGCAATCGAGGCAACTTCGGTAATCGCTTTTTTGTTTTTAGCATCTACCTGATGAGCCAATTTTTTCAATTCTTCGACGACAAGATCGGTCCCTTTTTGAATGCCTCGAACTAAGGCCATCGGGTCAGCTCCCGCGGAAACCGCTTTCAGGCCTTCACGATAGATGAATTCCGCCAGCACGGTTGCTGTGGTGGTGCCATCTCCAGCAACGTCGCTGGTTTTCGAAGCTGCTTCCTTCACCAACTGAGCTCCCATGTTTTCATAAGGGTCTTTCAAGTCGATGTCTTCAGCAACAGAAACTCCGTCTTTGGTAACTGTTGGGGAACCCCAACCTTTGTCCAAAATCGCGTTTCGGCCACGAGGACCGAGTGTCGAACGAACAGCACGAGCTAATTTAGAAACTCCGGACAGCAATTTCTGCCGGGCCTCATCGGCGTAGCAAAGTTGTTTTGCTCCCATCCGCATTCTCCTTTAGTAGAGAGGGTACAAACACATTTATTCGTGAATCACAACACAAATACATTAACAATTCGTTAATTACGGCTCTTTCCATTCACGATGTTTATTGGGAAAGAACCAATTATTTCTTTTGATGATTTCTATTCTCTAGCAAACTCCGTGCCTTGAAAAAGATTTTAACATAAATCTATAATTTATAATGATTTGCAATTACTTATCACTATTCCTTTCCTCCCAATCCTGCCGAGTTGACAGCTTGTCAATGGGGAGATTGACAGATTTTGCATAAGCAAGAACGTTCTCCATATCACGATTTCGTTCTTATCAAGATGAGAATTTGTCTGGTCCACAATGATTTTCGATCTGTTTTAGCCGGGTTCAATCCCGTGCTGAATCGATATCGAAAAAATCGATTTTATATTAGAAATCGTTTGTCGAAACTATCGACCATTGGAAAGAGAATCTCTCCAAATGAATCAGGGGACTGTCGCTAATTGAATATCGAATAAAAATCCATTTTCCATTCGTTTAATCGCAATCATTTCAGATCACAAATAGGCGGAGTGAAATGGCTAATATCGAGATCTTCTCTTGTCGATTTCAGCGTTTGATCGGTTCCGATTTTGGAGCAA
>JAKBAI010000154.1 GCA_021809185.1 Planctomycetota bacterium | reverse complement strand
AACGGAGCTTGCAAATTGTGCAAGATGGGTATCCCGTGTCGCGAACCGTTTCTGATGTTCTCGAGAAACGTTCTTTGCTCCGATTTACCTTGCCCAAAGACTATATTGCCGATAGCTTGCAAATGGAATTGAATTTGTATCCTTCTATCCTTGCCGATCTGCAATCTGGACTATCCGCAATGTTGCAAGAACCGCATGGCTGTTTTGAACAAACAACTTCTAGCAACTATCCGAATTTGTTGATTTTAGATTTCCTGAAATCGACAAATACTCTAAACAACGATGTTCGCCAGAAAGCGGAAGGACTGCTGCAACGCGGTTATGAAAAATTGCGTTCTTTTGAAAGCCCAAGAAAAGATGGGAACGGGCGAGAAGGGTATGAATGGTTTGGGGCATCTCCACCACACGAAGCATTGACTGCCTATGGGTTATTGGAATTCCGCGATATGCAAAAGGTTTATCCCGTAAATGCAGAAATGGTGAAGCGAACCCAAAATTATTTGTTAGCCTGCAAAAATGATAAAAACGGAGATTTTAGTCGAAACCAAGCGGCGATCGATCATTTTGGCAAGGCCCCCGCGCATATCACCAATGCCTATATTGTATGGGCCTTGACCGAAAGCGACCCCGATGATCGTGATCAGCTGAATCTTCAACCGCAAATCGATCGTCTGCTCCGCGATAGCAACGATCCAGATAAAAAAGAGGATTCGTATTACCTGGCTCTTATTGCCAATTCGTTACTCAATCGGTCCAGCACCGAATACCGAACGAAAGCAATCGAGCTGCTCGATCGCTTGGTGCTCCTCCAGAATCAAGAGGGAAGCATTCGTGGAGCCACTGCCGGGATTGCTCGTTCAGGCGGTCGCGATTTGTTAGTCGAATCAACTGCCTTAACGGTTCTAGCTTGGTTAAAAGCCAATGACCCCAGCAAATTCAATGAGGCCACCGCTAAAGCGATTCGCTGGATCACTCAACAGCGCAGCAATCACGGTTCCTTTGGCTCGACTCAATCGACCATTCTGGCACTGAAAGCTCTGCTTGCTTTGACTAAAAAATCGATCCAATCCAAAGAAGATGGTATCATTACCGTTACTCTCCATAGTAAGGGTGAGGGTAAGGAAAAGAAAATATTTAAAAGGGGATTTCTCAAAACAGATCTGCAAGTGATTCATCTGCCGATTCTCGATGCCGAATCTTTTTTTCAGAATAACGAAACCGAAATTGAAATCGAAGTGAATACCAAATGCTCTTTTCCGTTTAGCCTAGTAGCCGATTACCGTATCAGCAAACCGGAAAACAAGAGTAATCTCCCTCTACAATTAAGCACGACTTTTCTGAAAAACGAAATCAAAGAGGGGGAAGCGATCTCACTTGCTGTTGATCTAAAGAATAACGAAAATAGCGATACTGGCATGGCCGTGGCTATCCTAAGACTTCCCGCAGGAGTGCAAATCCCCACCGATATGAAACAACTCATCAAGCTGAAACAAGATAATAAAATTAGCTTTTTTGAGATTCGCGGGCGTGAATTGATTCTTTACTGGCGTGCTTTGAAGGCGAAAGAGAATATTCATTTAGATCTGGATCTGATAGCCGAAATCCCTGGCGAATTCCGCGGACCAGCTTCCCGAGCTTACTTGTATTATACCAGCGAATCTAAACACTGGGTTGCCCCTCTTCAGGTTAAAATTACCCCAGGACAAGAGCAGGGGCAGGGACAATAATACCGAAAATCAAATGAAGAAAATGCCCCATCGTCTTAAAATGAAGCGATTTCTTCTTTAATTGAATAACTCTTCGTTTGACTCTTTTTAATCTTACCGGAGAGTTAATAGCAAGTTATAGATACTTTTTGGATAAAAGTAAGAGCAGGCAAGAACGCCTGCTCTAGTTCAAACTTAGTTCATACCTAATTCTTATCCCTTTCATACCTCTCTCATACCTCTTCTGGGATCATGAGTAGAGATTCATTGTTGCCATGCTTTTGAAAGTCCTGGACAATTGCTATCGGCAAATGATACCATTTCCCCTGCTGAAGAATCAAGTTATTTGACAGATTGATTGCTGAATATGGCCCTTTGTATAAAACTTGGCACATAGCCGCGTTCGCTTTTACTTCAGAATCTTTCCAAGCTTCTAATTGCAATTCCCGCAACGGAGTCCCAGAAGAAACAAAGCAGGGTTTAGCATCGTATTTTAGAAACCGTAGCGCATGAAATCCATGTTTAACGACAAGATTAGAAACCTCTTCCTGGCTAGGGGTAATCTGTACCACCGCAGCGGGGCCTGGTAAAATCGGATTTGTTACACGATTTTGAGGCGATGTTAAAACATGAATAAAGAGTCGTCCGCCTGGAGCTAGAATCCGGTTGACCTCACTCAGGACGGATTCGATCTGATGAAGAGCCTGAATTTGATTGAAGGTACCTGCAAGAATTACCTCTTTGCATTTAGCATTTTCAATCGGGATCGGCATAGGAAACGGATCGATAATGCGGTGTTGCCAAGAGATGAGATCGCTGGGCAGCGCAGATTCGATGGTCTTTGCAGGTATTGGTTTAGCTGTTGGTAAAGTATGCGGTTTGTCCCCCTCGGATTCGGGCAAGATGGCACTCATTTCCTGACCAATGCCACGATGCTCGATATCCTCATCGAGAGTATAGACCTCCCACAATGTCTGATCTGGATCATGCAGCCAGAATTTCGTTTGGCGGGCATAACAGCATTCGACCCCCTCTTCACGCTGGGATCGAATACCCAGCAGTTCTAGACGGCGTTGCATATCAACCAATTCTGTTGAACTGGACAAGCGGAAACCGAGATGATTCAACGCTCCATAAGGAAGCTGGCCATGAGCAGGATGGGCCTGGGAAGCATTTTCCCCTTGTGCTTCTGATGGAGCGGTATGAGTATGGCGAACCGGCTCCAAGGATAACACTACGGGGGGATCTTCCAATTCGAATTTTGCGTAATCAAGGCGATGCTTAGCCGGTGGCATACCAAATACTTTCTGGTAAAACTCGACCGCTTCGTTCAGATTCGTTACATTCAATGATAAATGGAATCGAACTCTATTTTGTACTGGCAATGGAATGTTCATGGCATAATCCTCTATTTAAAGTAGACATCAAATTTATTATGTTCGGCATAACGCTTGCGGAGCCACTGATGAAATTCTTGATAATGAGATTTGTATTGATCTCCACCATCGGAAAGCTTATTGTAGCTAATGAATAATTGCCGCCTCCAAGTATCCGATAAATTAGTTGCGGACCGATGCGGAACAAAGCCACCAAATATTGCAACATCACCTGGCATCATCTCCAGAAAGACCGCATCGTCCTCCTTAACACAGTCTATAGGCAATTCATGATACTGGCCATCTTCTTTAGATAAAGCTCCCTGTTGATGATAGCCTGGATAGACGATCGTGCAACCATTTTCACGAGTAGCGGCATCGATGGGGATCAAGACCGTCAAAAAGCTTCTGGGGAAACCGTCCCAAGCGATCCAATCTTGATGAAGACCATACCCTTTGCAACCTGGTGGTTTGTAGATTAACTTGTCTTTGAATAAACAAGCTGGTTCCCCATACAAATGCGCAAGGAGATTCAAGAGTTCCGGAGATCGTGCCAGCTCACGGCATCGTTCCGAGATGTCGATTACCGGGTCGTACGTTTCAAAACAGCATTTCCCATCGATGGTAGCCCAACGGCAGCGTAAGTTATTCGTATCTTGCAAATCTTTGCGTTCAAGGAGAGCATTCGCCTCTGCCTTCACCTCCTCGATTTTTTGGGCCGAGAAAAAGTTTCTGAGTAGGATATGGCCATCTCTTTCGAATTGCCTGCGAATATCGATCGGTTCTCTCATCTTATTATCCGATTGATCGTGATGCTCCTGGCAAGTTATAACGCTATTTTGCATTTCTAGACTTTCTCTCATAAAAGACTTAACTAATTTTATTTTGGTTTCCTAATCGATTAGGAAAAGGGATGAGCAACGAAATAACAGCAAATGCTATCGCTACGAAAGCTAGCTCGCGAAAGATGGGGGTATAAGAGTGGTCGATCTTAAATCTCCAGGCCAGAAGGATTGGTCCAAAAGCAGAGGCGAGGACCGTTAATTTTTGGGCAACCCCCTGAATGCTCCCCAGATTTTGAACCCCATACATGATCCCCCAAACCGCAAAAAAGATCACCGTTACCATTCCACCGGCAAGCCCCAGAACAACCGCATAGAGATAAACCATTGGTAATGTTTGTACGAATGGAAAAAACAATAGAGCGGTGGCAAAAAGAATCATCCCTGCGGCCATGAGTTTGGGCATTGAAATCGATCTGGTTAGATAGCCGGTAATTAAATTGCTGAATAAGCCGACGATAGGAGATAAGATCGTGATATTTTTGAATACTTTCGCGTCAAAGCCACGATCTTCCAGAATTGCCTGATTAAATAACGATATCCCAGCGACAGTCAATCCATAAAGAGACGTAGCCAGTGCAAATACCCAGAAAGCTGCGGTGGACAATGCCTCTTTGAGGGTGCTATCTCGCTGGGGGATAGTTGATCTCTCTTCACTCGGATTTGTACTTGTTTTACTCGATAATTCTGAATCTAGAAATTCTGAATCTAGTGATTCTGAAGATGGGAGTTCTGAAGATGCGAGATTTGAATCGAGCGCATCATAACTTTGCGAAATTTGATTGAGTGACTCGACAGGGCTAATAGTGAAACAGATAAAAACGATAGCAGCATCGATCGCTAGGGCAAGTGCAATCCCTTGTAATAGAATTCGATAATCCAATCCATAGTTCACTAGTCCAGAGGTCAAAACTGCAAAAGCTCCCATAAAGGTTATCGCTACCAGAAATGAATAAAGGCCACTGACTAGTCCCGCCTGACCTCGAGATAGTTTTCCGAATAACGCGAGACTAATTACAGAAAGCATGCTCTGCCCCAGACCGCGGGTCATAATAAGCAGAGTAAGCAAAATTGGTCGAACTTCGAAGTAACCAAAAACAGATAACGATTCTTTTTCTTGAATCAAAGAAAGGATAAATACCGTTAATGCCAAGCTCAGAGTTGTAATAAGATGGACCAAGCGAAACCCAAATCGATCAAGCAAATAACCGATCGGGAGACAGAAACAGGCGCCTACGAGAGTAGCGATCAAATTATAATTCGCATACTCGACGTTACCGAGCTGAAGATCACTTAGAAGTGGCTTGGTAAACAACCCCAACCCTTGTGTTCGTCCGGGCAGTGTTGCGGTCATCGTCAAAGCCGCAATTGCAATATAACCCCAGAACCAAATATAGGCACTAAAAGAGAGCTTTGCATCGAGCGAGTTTTTTGCGACAATTTTTGCCTGAGTATTCATTGGTGACGATTCGGGTAGTATCCTAGAACCAGTTTATTATACAATTCTCAAGAATTCATTTCTGCATCGAGTTCATAACGAGCGAAGCAAGATAGTCATCGATAGCAGGATGATTTCAAATAGCTAGAGTAGGTTAAGAAAAAAACAAAAATCAATAACTAGGATCTGAAATAACTTCGCCACCCGCTCGAGTAGATAAATATCGCCAAGCAGCTAAAGAAATTGCCTGATTGACAAAGCGCACGGAGCCATCTCCCAGTAAAACGTTGACCCCCTGCGGATGCTTGCTGCGAGCCGCACGAAAAGCGACCGAAGAATAATTATCTTCCCCATTCGTTATCACGTTGGTAACACAATCATAAATCGTCGGATTAGGGGTATAGTAATGGTTGTATGAGCCACAGCGCATCTCACCCGATGCCCACATAAAGCCACGCAGATCGGAGACGTTCCATTGCGTAGCACTTGCGCAGGTCGAATCATTCAAAGGGGTTCCAAAGCCGGTATAAGCATATACATATCTTGGATCGCCTGGGATAGAGCCACTGGCATTAGCAGGCCCCGCCCCCAAAGTGCTCTCGGACAAGGCTATCGTATTACTCAATCCATCGATAACATCGGCCACGCCATGAGGAACTTTCGCTTCAAACATCCCATCGGCAAACCACGGGGAACCAAACGGGGCACCCCCGTTCGTTGTTCCGGTTCCCACACAAACAGCATAGTTTACCGGGCCAATCACGGATAAGCCATAATCAGAACCGACCGGTTTCATATTATCGCTGGGGCAGAGGAACAGCTTGATTGTTTGAGAGACCGCGAATTGGTTGGCCGCGGAAATATTATAATTGGGTGGAACATAAATCGGCTGAGTCAAATCCATCGAATTGTAAATGTTCGTCTGTTCCAAATAAGGATTCAATTGCGCAAATGCACTCCAACTATAAAAATAGGGGGGTAGCGAAGATCCTGTGGGGGCACTTAGAAAAGCTGCTGGGAATACATTCAGTGCGGTTTCATAATTATGAAGTGCCAACCCGAGCTGTTTGCAATTATTACTGCACTGTGTTCTGGCCGCTGCTTCGCGAACTTTTTGAACTGCTGGTAGTAGCAATCCGATCAAAATAGCAATGATCGCAATCACGACGAGTAATTCAATTAGCGTAAATCCTTTAGGATTTTTATTCTCAAGCATCTTTTTCTCACGCTCTTTTCTTCGGATTCGATGGTATCTGATTCTCTGAGGGCTTTTCTAATTCTTTTCAGAATCCAAAAAGCTCATCCAAGCAGATCTCTGAAAAATTCCGAAGTAAAATAATCATAACACCTGCCTTATTGTCATTGTATTTATATGACCTTGAAGAAGCAATTCTTATTCAAAAAAAATCTTGACACCTGCCTAATTGTCATTATATTTCTTGATCAATCAAACCGAATTTATCTCGATTTGATCGTTTCGGCCATTTTAAAGATTCATTCATTTTCAATCATGCTGCGCATTTTTCGATCGTCTCATTTTCTAATTAAGAACGTTCTTTTGATAAAATTGAAATTGAGTGCCAAGGTATTAGATTGGAGTATTAGATTGGAATCGACGAAGAAGAATGAATAAACTATAATAACTGAAAATTAGGAAATAAAGAGATCGAACTAAGATATAAACCAATAAAAATAAACCAATAAAAATAAACCAATAAAATTAACCAAAAACAATAATAATAGTGGATTGAGGGTTTAGAACCATGGATCCAATTCAACCAAAATCTTGTGCAGAAAAATTAAATGCCTTAGCAGCTCCCGAACGGCTAAAAATTCTTCGCTTTCTGAGTAATGGGCCTAAAAATGTTTCAGAAATCGCGGAAATGCTTAAAACCGCAGCTGTTAACGTAGCACACCATATGAATGTATTACTCCAGGCCAAACTCGTCAAACGCCGCAAGGAAGGGCGATTTGTCTATTACTATCTCGTCCAGGGTCTCCATCAACCAGGAGTGAACCAGGATGGGATCGAGTTTTTTAATCTTGGCTGTTGCCGATTGGAAGTCCCCAAACAACCAGAATCTGAATAAACGATTTCAAACCGGCAATTAACCTGACAATCAAACAATTATTATATTGTAATCGGTTTAATTTCTTTCCTTCATAATCATTTTTGCTAATTACTTTATCTCATCTTCTAATTCATTTTGGATTATTTATCTTTTCTATTTGGATCACTTTGTAGCGGCATAGCGAGTTTAATCCGGGGAGATAGTTTAACAGAAAATAGTCGATCCGATTTAGCCAAGAATAACCCGATTTTTCACGGCCAAATATCAAAGGGACCATCCCCAAAAACTGATAAGAGTAGATCCTGCAACGATAACGAGCTGAAAAATACCGAGAAAAGAGCCGCAAATGTCTCTTTTGGAATGGAGTTTCAAATCGGCTACGGTCTTTACCCGGATAGGGGAACCAGCGCCGTATTGCTTGTACCAATGGATTACCGCCCCACGGTTCACAGAAAACCGCTTTGCCACCCGGTTTTAAGATTCGATCGATTTCCCGGAATGCTGGTTCCAGTTCAAGATGGTGTAAAATGGCATTTCCCCAAATCCCATCGAAAGATTGATCGGCAAAAGGCAATTCCTCCCCATTCCCACAAAAAAATTGAATCTCGACTTGATTGGCTTTCGCTCTTAGCGTTGCTTCCGCAATGTATCCTGGAGACAGATCGATTGCAGAAACCTTTGCCAGTTTACGTGCCATTACAATGCTAGCCATGCCATGACCACAACCGATATCTAGAATCGATTGCCCGAGACCTGGGGCTAGAAAATGAATAGCGGGTCGAATCCACGGAGCGTGATTCAGATAATCATCATCCCGAAAAATTAGTTTCTCTGGATTATCCTGAAAGTACTTTTTGCGAATCTCAGCTTGCGATTCATGGTGCAATTGCTCATCGACTAACCTCGCTTCGTTCAACTTCCCGGTAGGTGCCCAATTTGCAACAACCATCTATTCCTCCTGATTCTATTTTCTTTCTGTAAATAACCGAAATTATTTATTTTGACAAGAGCATTTCCGTAGTGAGATTTCAGATGTTCTAGATTCAATAATTTCCGCAATTTCACTCCGCAGCTGATTGGTATTCCGAAAAAGGCTTGTCTATGGTAAGAAGATGGGTTGAGAGGGAGAAGCAAAAAATAGTAAAAGCATAAAAAAAGAGGTGGGTCAACCCATTGCAGGTGATCAGTTGACATAAGCAGAAATCGAGAAGTCAAAAAAGTAGAGCAAAAGAAAAGCAAAGCAAAAGCAACAGAAAAGATCACAACCTCAGAAGAAAATAATAAATTCAAAAGGACCATCCATGCACCAAAGTAAAAAAGCAAGGCCTCCGGTCGAAAGATCGATATTTTGGCATCGTCGAAGATCGGGCAGGTGGTTGCTAGCCGTACTTGTGCTCCTAGCGTATAGCGGCTGGAATGATCGAATCCTAGGTCAAACGATTCACCGCGATGGTTTTGCCGGTCGTGCTCCGGTTTGGCTGCGCGGGGAGGATAATGTCCGCTCGGAGGAAGTAACCCACGAATTATCCCAGCAGCATATTCACAGTATACCCAGCGCGGAGCGGATCCAGCTCAAATATGCCAAGAATAGCGGCGAAAACGAATCTTTTGCGTATTATTATTACCCGAGTGCTCCCGCTCCGATCAGCGAAGATTTGGTTGCGAAATTGTGGTTGCGCGCAAGCCGGGCCGGGGTTCAGCTGCAAGCGCGAGTGGTATTGCCTAAAGAGAGGGATCCTAAAAACCCGGATGAACCTCTCAAGGCCATTATCACTGGGGACCGCTATCGCAGTGCCAATCGCTGGCAGGTGCTGGAAATACCGCGCCCCACCAAATTGGCGAACGACCTCAAACAGCGATTGCGCATCCAGTTCCAACGCGATATCGATTTTACCGATGCCTATATCGATCGGCTCATCCTCAATTTATCTACTCCGTTCGATTCCATCGATGTCTTTATCGATGACTTGGAAATTGGACCGGTAAAACCGGTCCGAATATTACCCGCTCCTAAAATTCATCAGCATGAAGAGAATAGTAGTACCACGAGTAGGCCCATCATCCGCGACGATCGAGGGATTGTGGTACGCATGGCACGCGAACGATTGTTGGTGGGCGGGAGACCGTTTTATTTTCGTGCTGTTCGATATACAGGAACTCCATTAAAAACTCTGCGGGACGCTGGATTCAACTCGGTTTGGTTCGATGCCGATACCCCGACTCCCACCATCGAAGAAGCGATTCGCCATGGCTTCTGGATTATTCCTAATGTCCCTCTTTTGCCCGAAGAGGATAACGCCATAACCGACAATAATAATGGCACTCCTGGCAAAGGCTTGACCGGGAGATTAACCGGTAGACCGCTTGGCTCGACTCTAACAACTGCCCGTTCTGCGGAGTCGTTAACCAGTGCTATTACTCGTTTTTTGCCTGGAGATAGTGTCTTATTTTGGGATCTTGGCGGTGGCCGAGCGAAGGAACTGTTTACCCAAGTCAATCGCACCGCGCGCGCGATTCAAAAGGCCGATCCGCAACGCCCGCTCGGAGTCGACATCTGGGACGGCTTTGATGATTACCGCGACTCTTTGCAGATTGTCGGGTCGCATCGCTTTCCGCTCATGACGAGTTTGGAGCTGATCAATTATCGCGATTGGCTTACTCAGCGCCATGTCTTGATGGGTGGGGGGAAGTTCACCTGGACATGGATCCAAACTCACTTACCCTCTTGGCAAGCCAACATTTGGTATAAAAATGTCAATCTTGAATCTTTTAATGAACCGATCGGCCCTCAGCCAGAGCAGATCCGGTTGATGACTTATCTGGGTCTCGCTTCGGGTTGTAAAGGGCTTGGATTCTGGACCGATTCGATCATTCGGGATAATGTCCAGGGCCGCGATCGCTTACTGATGCTCGCGCTGTTGAATCAAGAAATTACCATGCTCGAACCGCTACTTCTAACTCTACAGAAAGAACCGACCTGGATCGATACTTCCCATCCGATGATCAAAGCGGCGGTTCTCCGCACCGAGCGTGGCGTGCTTGTTTTGCCGGTCTGGTTAGGAGGGGGTGCCCAGTATGTTGTGCCACAGGCCACGGTTTTGAACTTGAAGATGACGGTGCCAATCATTCCCGATGGTGCTCAACCCTGGGAGATTTCCCCAGGGCATGTTCAATCGCTACAGAAAGACTGTAAGCCGGTCGCTGGGGGAAAAGAGATCGTTATCCCGGAATTCGATCTCACCTCCGCCGTTGTTTTTACCAGTGATCTAGAGCCGAACGGTCTGGTGGTGAAATGGCAAGATCACCGCCGAGTTGTCGGCCCGCTCGCTTCGCAATGGGCCAGAGATCTGGCAAGAATCGAATACGACAAAACTCTGAAAATCGCGCGCCAATTGAGCCCCTTGGTGCCGTCGATGCGAAATCTAGATAATCTTTTTAATGATGCGAAACGCCGATTGGACCTCGCAGATCGGTATGAAAACGAAGGGGACAACCAATCGGCATATATGGAAGCTATGCGATCGCTTCGCCCGTTGCGTATTGTTATGCGTGCCTATTGGGACCAGGCAGTAAAAACCTTGGAATTCCCAACAGCAAGCCCTTATGCTGCGAATTTTTATACCCTACCGCAACATTGGCAATTTTACCAGCAAATCTCTCACTCGGAATTGCGTGCCAATGTCCTTTTGAGCGGTGATTTCGAGATCGTCAAAAATCGCCCCGATTTCGTCAAACCTAGTAAGGATTATCAGAAGTATTTGTTGCAGCTCGCAGCGTATCAAAAGGAAAAGCCTATCGGGCAAGATGGTAAACCTTTACCCCCTCCAAAAATGCCTGTTCCCAAGGTCGATATTCGCTGGTTAGAAGGATGGACCGTGCAAAAAAGAACACTGGATGATGTCGAAATGACTGCCCAACTCATCCCAGGGTGGAGCACCAAAAAGCAAAAAGTTCCTAAACCTAAAAAGAAAAGAGATCCTTGGCAAAGTTATAACACGGCCCTTCGAAATGATGAGCCACCCGAACCCCCTCAACCACGATTGGGAGCCGGAGTTCTCGAATTAAAAATTAGACCGAAACTCATTCGAGATTCTCAGGGCAATCCTCAGCGTGCCCCCATCGCTCTCGAACGGACTTTTCTTTCGATTAATTCTCCCCCAGTCCGTTTGCCCCCCGGTTCGCTCGTCCGTATCTCTGGCTGGATCCGTGTCCCCGAACCAATCGCCGCCTCTGCGGATGGGGTGATGATGTTTGATAATAGTGTTACGGAAGGGCTGGGCTTGCGGTTGAATTTTTCTCCCGATTGGCGACCGTTTCACTTCTATCGGCGTGTTCCTGCTTCGGGTATCCTGTGGGTTACCTTGGCGATTACGGGTCTTGGCTCAGCGCAATTCGACGATATTTCTATCGAACCTATTTCGGTTGATCCTGCCTATCTGCAACCGATCGCTCAGCCAACGGATGAACCGCGTTCAGAAAACAGTAATGAATAGCAAATTTTGTTGCCAATAAATTTTGTTGCCAATAAGTTTTGTTGCCAATACGCACGGCAAAACCCTGTCGAAGGAAAATTCAGATTAGTCTGATAAATTCGACAGGGGCCGAGCTGTCCCCCCCTTTCTATTTTCTTTCAAAACGATATAAAATCAATAAAGTTTCGAGAGACACTATGCGATTTTTAATCACTGCCGGTAATACAAGAATGCCGATCGATGCGGTTCGCTGTATCACCAATATTTTTACTGGTCGAACGGGAACGCAAATCGCGCTCGAAGCCTATTCCCTCGGTCATGAGGTCTATCTCCTTACCTCGGCTCCTAAACTGGTTGAAGAACTGTACGGTCAAGTCCAACACCCGCACTCTCCACTCTCGGCCAAATTAAAAATGCCCGGTCAAAGCGAGTCTACTCCTAATGGTAAAAAACCTTCCAATCGCCTCAAGGTCAAAGAGTATCAAACCTTTGCGGAATTGCAGCAATTAATGGAGGCTCATATTACGCAAGAACGCTGGGATGTCATTATCCACTCTGCCGCGGTGAGCGATTACCAAGTCAAAGAGATACGAACCAGCCCCAAACCGCCGAATCAAGAGCTAGAGGATAGCGAAAAAAAGACCGTGCCCCGGTCAGAACTTGCCACGGGGAAAGCATCTTTGGTGGTGAGTGCTATGCCGGCAAATTCTGAATTAGTTGATCAATCGGTTCTTGATTGCCACGAACTTCTGGGCAAGAAGATCAAAGGAAATTATAACGAAATTCAACTGATTCTCGAACCGACCCCCAAATTGATCGACTATATTCGTCCTCGATGGGGGTTTCGTGGGCTTTTGGTCAAATTCAAGCTCGAAGTTGGGCTGGATGAACCCTCGTTACAAGCGATTGCGAAACAATCTCGCTGGGATTCTCAAGCCGATTTTATTGTTGCCAACACATTCGAAGCCCGCAGGGAGTGGGTTTTGATAGGCGATCGGCACGATCATTTCGAAAAGATAGATAGACAACAATTGCCTCAGGTACTCTGCTGTCTACTAGAATTGGCTAGCCAGGAACAGAACCAATAATCGTATCTGTTTCTGTCTCGATTATAATCATATTCAATATAGCAAATTCCATCGAACTTGAAAGGGATCGCCAGAAGCAGAAGAAGGGCGGTTTAAGCCTACTTATTACCCGTTATTTCTCAGGTACAGTCAAACGATGAACAGATTCCTCTGGTCGCGGGGATAAATCCCAGATGCGGGCGGTGCTATCCCAAGAACCAGTGAAGAGCGTTTTACCATCGCTAGCTAGCCTTAAACAACTGATCTGATCGGTATGGCCCTTGAGGACTGCGCGTTGTTGCCCTGTGGCCATGTCCCAGATACGGACGGTACTATCCCAAGATCCGGTGATCAGCGATTTGCCATCGCTACTCAGCCTTAAACAATAGATCCGCTCCGTATGGCCCTTGAGGACGAAACGTTGTTGCCCAGTGTCCACATTCCAGATGCG
>JAKBAI010000153.1 GCA_021809185.1 Planctomycetota bacterium | reverse complement strand
GATTGGATAAATTAGAAGTAGTCGAATGGGGGTCGGGTGATGTTGGCAATTCGGATTCCGATGGGTTCATTCAAAATGTTCCTAAAAAGCTGAAAGGTTTCGAGGGAAAATAAATCAAAAAATTTTAGGGAGATCAAGAATAATGATTGATTCTCCATCTTCTTTGAATCCCACCCCAATATTCGTTAGACTGCTTTAATTGGTGTAGTAAATCGCCTTGAACTATTCCATAGGAGCTTTCCATTTATCTACTACCTAAATAAGAGGACTAAAGATAAGTTGCCATTAGGGGGTGTTATCGAGAAGAATGGGTCTCGACTAACCCATGTCGCTTAGCGGTCGAGGACGTATCATCTATTCTGCGGGCAAGGATTAAGCAACTGAGAGCGATTGAGTTACGAGTTGATTCCGGAACGCCCTGTACTCACCAAGGTAATGCCCCCGTGATCATCGAAAATGGAAAAGATTTTCTAACCAAGATACCTGTGAATCGGTTTAAACATTTCTTATTTGATCCCATCGACATTCAAAATTGATGTCGCTTGGTAAGCGATACCAAAAATGATCATCTGGACCAAAAAGTCACGAGAAATATCACTTTGGCTTGTGATCATTTAGTTAATAAGAGAGTTTCTTGATAAATGTAGATTAAGGAGAAGATGTTTTAATTTCTATTATGGTTTCTAAGGGTATTAAACTTAGTATTCAGATAAGATTTTTTGGGATAAAATTATTTTTACAAAATGAATAGGATTGAACAAAGTTTTGTTGAAAACTTGCTGTTTGATCAGATTTTCTTATAATTAAAATTAGATTTTATAGCTAAAATGGCTTAGATTTAAATAAAAAATTAGATTAGTTAACAATAGAGTTAATAGTTCATGGATCTCCAAAAATATATTAGAGATATACCTGATTTTCCAAAACCGGGGATCTTATTTAAAGATATAACCCCATTAATGGCGGATCCGAAAGCGTTTACCTACGCAATCGATTGTTTTTGTCAGAAATACCAGAAGGAAGCTATCACTTCGATTGCTGCTGCAGAAGCTCGGGGATTTTTGATAGCAGCTCCGTTAGCGATTGCTTTACAAAAGCCTTTGATTCCTTTACGTAAACCAGGGAAACTCCCTTATCGAACTTATAGTTTAAAGTACGATCTGGAGTACGGGTCAGCAGAGTTACAGATGCATACCGATGGGGTAAAACCCGGTGATCGAGTTTTATTAATCGATGATTTATTGGCCACCGGCGGCACGATGTCAGCAGCAGCTAAGTTGATCGAACAGGCAGGAGGAACTGTAGCTGGGTTCGGTTTCCTTGTTGAATTAGATTTTCTTCATGGGCGCGAACGTTTGAAACCTTTCGAGATCTTTAGTTTATTACACTACTAATCGCAATAAACTTGTCTTGTCACCAATGGGGAAATGCACTCCCATTTTTGTCGAGATAGTCACGGATGAGTCCGATTCGAATTTGGTCGTGCAAAGATGATAATTTTGATACTACCACTGATGGAATTCATGATAGCTCACTTAACAGGAATCATCATAGCATAGAGTTTAATTTAGTAAAAGTTGCTCAGCTCCAAACCGTTTTAGTCACTATAATAAAAAAGTTATTGATTCTAGAAAAACGATTCATGATAACAATTGATTTCAATAAATCTATGGGTTTAGTTCCGGTGATTGTTCAAGACTTCCAAACGAATGAAGTTTTGATGTTAGCGTGGATGAATGATGCTGCTTACCAGGAGACATTACGAACGCGAACCGCCTGTTTTTTTAGTCGAAGCCGAAACAAGTTATGGCGAAAAGGGGAGCAGAGTGGACATGTTCAATTGATCAAAGAAATCTTGGTCGATTGCGATCAGGATACCATTTTGCTAAAAGTGGAACAGATTGGTGGTGCAGCTTGTCATACAGGCCATCGAAGTTGTTTCTATCGTGCCCTGGTTTTACCGGAGAATAGTATTCAAGGGATGCCGGGACACTCGGGAATTGCCGATTCTCAAGAAAATATTCTAGAAGAGAAATTGAGCTTCCGTGTGATCGGGGAACCGATTTTTGATCCTGCAACAGTCTATCAGCAAAGTTAATTCGTCGTATTGATATTTTTTCTTGAATTTTTTTAGAAGTTGAACTCTCCAAAAAATGGACAAAATGACAAAATCGGTGTTACGATTAGGACTACCTGCAGGTAGTCTGCAAGAGGCTACCGGGGAATTGTTTCGTAAAGCTGGGTATGAAATCACTTTTGTGTCACGCAGCTATTATCCTCAGATAGACGATCCAGAGATCCATTGCACTTTAATTCGAGCACAAGAGATGCCGCGCTATGTGGAAGATGGGTCGCTGGACTGCGGACTGACCGGCTATGACTGGATTATGGAGAATAATGCCAACGTTGTTGAACTTACGGAATTCGTTTATAGTAAAGTGAGTAGAAGGCCAGTAAAGTGGGTTCTCGCAGTCCCTAATAACTCGGCAATCCATTCCATTCAAGATCTTCAGGGAAAAAGAGTCGCAACAGAATTAGTCGATTTTACACGGCGTTGGTTGAAAAAGCATGGTGTCGAAGCTAAAGTCGAATTTTCTTGGGGAGCTACAGAGGTAAAACCTCCTATTTTTGCTGATGCTATTGTTGAAGTAACCGAAACCGGCTCTTCTTTGCGAGCGAATCAGCTTAGGATTGTCGGAGAGCCTTTACTAATGAGCACCACTCGATTTATCTCGAATAAAAATTCATATGATGACCCCTGGAAAAAACGCAAGATGGAAGATCTGATCTTGATGCTTAAAGGGGCGATTGCTGCTGAAGGCAAGGTTGGACTGAAGATGAATCTTCTTAGGGCAGATCAGATAGAGGTTTTGCGGGTATTGAGATCACACCCCAAAACTTCGTTGAATAGCCCAACTATTTCACCTTTAACCGATCCTGATTGGATCGCGATGGAAACGATTATTCCCGAAGAGATGGTACGACAGATCATGCCTCAGCTTTACAAAGCAGGAGCTAGAGGAATTGTAGAATATCCTTTGAATACGATCATCGATTAATAGCAATATCTTTGCGAAATTGAATTATCGAATAATTCGATGTTCGGCAGTTGAATTGTTCGCATTTAATAAAAGTGATCGACTAGGAATTCAGCTAACACGGAGTTGACAATGAATGAAAATAGTCTAGCGCGTTTTGCTCCATTGCTAATAGGGCTTTTTGCGATTTTGTTCATGGTAGCACGAGGCTGTAAAGAGGGCCCATTTGGCCGACCACAGATTATTCAGATAAGTCCAGAAGAGGAACTGCTCATTGGAAGAGAATCTTATCAAAAAATATTATCTCAATCGAGGGTTCTTGGCCGTTGTGAAATTGTCGATCGGGTGAGAGGAATAGGTAAACGATTAGCCCGAGCAACTCATCACCCCAAGATTCGTGAAATATTACATCTTAAAACAGAGCTTCCGCTCGAATGGGAATTCAATGTGCTTGAAAGTTCGCAGATTAATGCGTTTTGTTTGCCGGGAGGAAAAGTTGCGGTTTACACGGGAATAATCCCAGTTGCCCAAACGGATGATGGTTTGGCCGTGGTAATGGGACATGAAATTGGTCATGCTCTAGCTAGGCATGGTGCGGAGAGAATGGCTCAATCACAGTTGGTACAAACCGGACAATTAGCGGTTGCGAATTCTTTGGGACATATGGATCCCCAAGCAGCGCAAACCGTTATGGGATTAATGGGAGCAGGTGCCCAATACGGAGTTTTACTACCGTTTAGCCGATCCCATGAATCCGAGGCCGATCATATTGGGATCTTATTAATGGCTATCGCAGGATATAATCCTGCGGAAGCTCCGAATTTTTGGGATCGAATGAAAAAAGCAACGGGAAATCAACGACAACCCGAATTTCTTTCTACTCATCCTTCACCAGAATCGCGTCAACAACATTTGGCCGATTGGTATAATCAGGAAGCAAAATCCCTTTATCTCAGTAGCGATAAAGCCATTTCTGAACGGTTACCTACTGCTCTTCGGAGTAGATAACCTTCCTAGAGTTTTGCCTCGATTGTAGTATTCTAGAGTCATTTGATATTTATGCTCTTGATAACTTTCACATGATACCATCACCAAAATCGACGTTTTTTCCAGCCACTTTTGATGAAGGCGAAGCTGAATTAACGGTTGAACTATGGTTGCTACTCGAGTTACTACTAGATATAGCAGCAGCGAAATTTGGTGTAGTTTCGGGTGTTGCCAAATGACTAGAGCGCTGACCATGTCCACTATGGCTTTTGCGTACACTGTCGCTTACAATCCCAGCGTAGCTATTGCTATTATCCCCTTCATAATCGTAATCGTAATCGTCATATGTACAGACATAACCAGGAAGTTTAGCACGATCTTTTTCTTCTTGGTATGCTTTGATAATAGCAGTTTGAATAATTTCTCGACATGTCGAGTTGATTGGATGCGCAATATCGGCATGGAGCTTTGCTCGACCATCTCCATCGCGTGCCGCGCGATTTTCATCTAAACGATGTCCACAATGATTGCAATATCTGGATCGTAAATGATTCTTACTACTGCAATGATTACAACGATCAGTTAATTTACGACTTGGCATCGCCACGAAAACCCCTTTGGTTCCTTCGATGATCTTCAAATCGCGAATGACAAAGGAATTATCGAATGTTACCGAACAAAAAGCCATTAATCGTTCGTTGTTTTCTTCAACTAATTTAATTCTAACTTCGGAGATAACCACAGTTGCACTCCTTTATTTCTGTGGCAAACGGATCAGACAATTGTAATATCAGGAATTCAACATCCTGTTTTTGATTCTTTGGTAGGGCTTGGAGGGCGAACACTATTCGTTGGGCTTCTAGATAATCTTTGCAAAGGGTATAAATGCTTGAACCAGATCCAGTCATTAAAACTCCCTTTGCTTGAATCTCTTTTAAACAATTCATCCATTTTTTTATCGTTGGGCACAATTCCATCGCAGCGAGCTGAAGATCATTATGTAGATTCTCGATAATATGCTCATACCGGTTTGTTTCTAAAGCATTGATCATTCTCTCGATTCGTTCCGATTTCTGATTTTGACTATTGTCTACTTTTCCAAGTTTTCTGTCAATCGATTTTGACTCTTTTCCACTCTGATTCTCTTTTTTTTCGGCTGAATTCTCCATCGTATGTAGCTGTTCATAGACCATCTTAGTCGACAAATGCTCATTTATCGTTATCAATACCAGATACAATGGAGCATAAGTTAACGATTCTTTAATCGAAAAAGTTTCTACCTTTTCCCCTCTCCCGGTACACCAAGCCAACGGTCCTTCAAAGAAAAAAGGAATGTCCGACCCTAGTTCGCTCCCGATCTGCATCAACGATCTCTTATCCAGATCGATTGACCATAATTGATTTAGACAGGCCAGGGTCGTTGCCGCATCACTAGACCCACCGCCTAATCCAGCTCCCCAAGGAATATTTTTTTGGAGATAAATCTTTACTCCTGGGACTTTTACATCTTTTTCTTTTAGTTTTTCTTGTAGCTTTAGTGCCGCTCGATAAACCAAATTATCTTTTCCTGAGCTCAATTCAGGACGATTGCAAACAACCTCAATTTCTGGAGACTCAAGCTTTTCAAATTCCAAAACATCATAAAGATTTATGGTTCCCATAAGAGTGCTTATCTCATGATAACCATCTGCTCGTTTGCCAAGAACCTCCAAACATAAATTAATTTTCGCGGGTGCCAAAGCTAAACATCGATTTTTATTATTCAAACTTCTATCAGATACGAACATCGCTTCTTAGGTTCTCGATCACAGGGTTGCTTTTTCTCAACGAAATTCAAATTTCTTCATCTAAACATATAAAATCATCATAATTAATTTAGATAAATATTTCAAAATGTTTTTATCTATCTTTCATTTTGTTTAATGGTTCTTTTAGATCTTTAATTCTCTTTGGATGATAATACACATTTGATTGAACAATGAAATGAGTCATAACCTTACAAAGATTGTGCTTCCAACTACATTTCTATATCCATTTTTGCTGTCCGTGATCTTCATTTCCCTAAGTCATTAAGATTTTCATTTATAACCAACCTACCAAAATTAGTCTAAAGAACATCTTACGGGACATAGTTTTTTATTAACTTTCAATTATTTAAGAATCATTCTATAAACGGATACTAATGAAGTTCGACAAACAAGTCAAGATAGATGTTCCTGGAAATATCTTGATTACGATTCAAACAAAAAACAGGGGAAAAATAGAGAAAAAGCTAGAAGAAAATAGAGAAAAACGACTGATAACCAATTTGAAAGTAGAAAAAATCGTTAAAAATTTTGAAAAGACTTTATCCCCATCGTCTTCTTCAACACTCCATTTCTATATTTTGGATTACCATACTAACGTTGGAGAGGCCTAAAAAATCTTGATTTAGCACACTTTTATAATACGGGCTAAGAGATTTTCCAACTAAAATGGATTTGATTCGTCATAAATTAATATAAGAATTCATTCGATCTTCCCCAGAGGATATAAAACATGCCAGATAATTGGAATCATGCTTCTAGAAACGGCAACAATCCTTTTTTTAAGTCTTTCGTTGATTTTTTTAATCCATTTATCTCTATTATTGAACATGAACGAAAAATAATTATTATCACGATTATTTTCTTTATATATTCATCAAGTTTATCCAGTTATGCCAAAGAACCTCAAGGTTCTTCAGATATTCAACAAATATTTAAGGTGAAGTGTTTTTCCTGCCATGGAAATCTTGGTAATATCGAAGGAGGAATGAACTATATCACCGACTTAAAACGACTGATTCAACGAAGAAAGATTGTTCCAAATCATCCTGAACAATCCCCAATTTTCAAACGAATTGCGGATGGCACGATGCCTCCACCTGAAGCCAATATTAAAGTGACTTCAGGAGAAATGAACCAGATCAAGGAGTGGATTCTACAGGGGGCGAAAAATGATGCAAATCCATCAAAGATTGAGATAACCGAATCCATGATAAATAGTTGGATAATTGAAGATCTTGAAAAAATAGAAGTCGGGAATCGGAGGTTTATTCGATATTTCTCTCTAGTTCCGCAAGCCAATAGCGGATTGGCAGATAGTGAATTACAAACGTATCGCAATGCATTAAATAAGCTTATCAATTCGTTATCTTGGAATTCCCAACTTAAAAGTCCTGTAGCAATCGACAAAAATAAAGTAATCTACAAGATCGATTTGAGATGGTATCTCTGGGATGCACAGATATGGAACCGATTATTGAATGATTATCCTTACGGAATAATTAAAGACAGTATTGCAAGCAAAATTATGATGGTTTTCTGTGGGACTAAGCTGCCATTGATTCGAGCGGATTGGTTTATTGCTACGGCATCTCGTGCCCCTCTATACAACGACATCTTACAACTCCCTGGAAATTTGGCAGAATTGGAAAGACAACTTCGAGTGGATGCCATTCAAGATATCACTCAGGAGAGAGTGACCAGAGTTGCCTTTTTAGGATCGGGGATCGCTAGGAACAATCGCATTCTGGAACGTCACGATTCCATTACTGGATATTACTGGCGCACCTACGATTTCGATGAAGTTCCGCAAAATCTCTTAGATCGAACCGACCAAGCTCCTGATCGAAGAAATGTTTTCGCATTCCCTCTTGGGCCAGGAAATAGCGAAAATCAGTTTCAGCATATTGGCGGAGAAGCTATCTTTCGATTACCCAATGGCATGCAAGGGTATTATATCATGAATGCGGTGAATTCGAGATTGGACAAAGCACCGCAAAATATTGTCAGCGATCCCAAACGTCCCGATCGCGCTGTTGAGCTAGGCGTTTCCTGTATGGGATGCCACTATCCTGGAATCATTGCGAAACAAGATCAGATGAGGAATCATCTCGATCAATCTCCCAAATTGATCGATCGGCGCGACCTCGCTATTGCTAAAAGCCTATATCCCTCCAAAGAAAAATCGTTTGCTCAGATGCAAAAAGATAGCGAACAATTCCAGCAAGTTCTTGGAAAACTTGGGTTATCCTTAAGCAAAGCGGAGCCGATTATTGCGATGACCTTGCGCTACGAAAGCGATTTAGATCTAGCAACTGCCGCAGCAGAGGCTAATGTTTCTGAAACGCAATTAAAACAGATCGTCCAAAGATCGGAAACTCTTACACGGCAACTTGGTGGGTTAGTGGTTCCAGGCGGGACCGTTGCTCGGACCGTTTGGATTCAGGCCTTTGCGGAAATCATGAAAAGTTCTAACCAAGGGATTGTGTTCCAGGCTAATTTTATCGGTTCCTCATTGCCAGATAATACTGGGGAATTAGATCCTTTGGAGTTGAGTAGAAATCCGATCATTACCCAAGCGGTATTTGTCGCGGAAGGGAAAAAGGCAATTTTGACCAGTTCTGATCGATCGATTCGAATCCAAGAAGTCGAAGGAAATCGTGAACTCGATAGATTAGTAGGGCACCTTACATCGGTTTGGGCGGTTGCTGCAAATCAGTCCGGGCGAAAAATAATCTCTGCTGGGAGCGATGGCAGTGTTTATTTTTGGGATTTGCAGAAAAATAAATTTGCAATTAAAAAGCAAGGCCATGATTATTTTGTCTCCACGATTGCACTCAGTAGCGATGAAAAGCTGGCGATAACAGGTGGTTATGATGGTGAGCTGATTCTATGGGATTTTGAAAAACAGCAAGAAGTAAAAAGGTTCCATTTGGATCAAAAATATGTCGAAGCGATTGCGATTGCAAAATATCAGCCTTGGGCCATTATTGCATCCAATAAAACAGTTTTGGTATGGAATTACGATAAAAATCAGATCACTAAAGTCTTTTCAAGCAATCTTGATTCTACCAATTCTGCTGGTGGAGCGATTTCTTCATTAGCAATCTCCGCTAATAATCAATTGTTGCTTTCTGGTACGGAAGGAAATGAGCTTGATGTTTGGGATATCCCGCAGAATAAATTATTACATCGATTTTCTGTCGGCGGTTGCGCGCAAACCATCGCCATTCATCCGCATTTGCCATGGGTAGCAGTTGGCACAAATACAGGTAAGCTAGAGCTTTGGAATTATGAAACAACAAAAAAATTAGCTGAATTCGACAAACATCGATCCACTCTAGTGAAAGTCCAATTTTTGGCGGATGGGCAACAAACCGAAAGCGTCGACCGTGACGGAAAAATTTTGTTGTGGTCCATTCTAAAATGGTATCCAGTTCAAAATAAAAAGAAACCTTCTGAAAATCATCTTTCCGTTTCTTTTGAAAAAACAATCCCGGTTGGCGGAACCCTGAGTAATTTTGTCTTAGATCCTAATCAACAACGAATCTATGCTTTGGATCGCTCGAACCAAAATCTGATCTGGTGGAATACTACAAACCCAGAGCAAACGAAGTTAATACCAATCAAAGAAAAAGTGGATCGAATATTACTCAGTCCAACAGGAAAAGTTCTTTATTTTATCGGTCCTGGAAATCAAAATCAGGGAGTTATTTTAAGAAAAGACCTTCTGAAACAGTTACCAATCGAATATTACCCGAATCTTGGTCAACTCCCACTGGATGCCATCGCGATTGACGATGACCAGTTGATCTTTTCCGTAGCAAACCGATCAACATTAGAATCAGATAAACAAGTTCGATTATATTCTTGGCATAGACAAGAGGAAGGATTACATACCTTTCCAGAAAACAAATCAATCGATAACTCAAATAACAAATCAAATTGGAAAAAGAGTTATTCCTCCCTTGAAGTGTTCGGGAAAAAAGATATTTCCAAACAGAATAATCAGCTGGGGATGGGAACAGAAGGATTTCTGTCTTATTTCGCACTAAAACATTTGCTGGTACTGACTATCCAACAAATAAATCAGAAACAACTCAAAATAATCCGATTTCCTCAAGATAAAAAGGGAAAACAAGAAGAATTTCTGCTTTCGTATAACGATCGTTTTCGTGTGGGTGGACCGATGGTAATCCCTCCCGATCTCCGATTGGTATTTTGCAGTCAAGGTGCAATTATTGAACTGAATGAAATCGGTAATAACGCGGATGAGAAACCAAAGTATCTTAAACAGATAGAGCCATGGATTGCGCTAGTAATAGATAATACGTCAAAAAGGATTTATACGATTACAGAAAAACAATGGTTAAAGATCTATTCTTATCCCGATTGCCAGGAAATTCAGAGTTTTGAATTGAAACATTATGGTTATCAGTTGGGAATCGATCAAAAGAATCAAAAATTATTTATGGCGATGATCGATCCCAGCAGTATTCGCACCAACCCACGCGGCAGCGGATTCGGATCCATTGGAATTATCGACTTGAAAACATTGGCCGTGCAAAAAATAGCTGCAAACGAATCTGTCAAAAAAGGGGATTAGCGATCGATTATCTCAGTATATTTGTGATTTCGTGATCCCCAGCGGCAGTAGTGCGTAATAATCCATCTGTTTCTGTGATCCAATTTTTTTGTATCAGTGTCCGGATTGTCTTCTGAATTTGTCGATCCGGCCAGCTAAGATGAAGTTTTAAGTCTTTTGCTCGATTTTCTAGAATTTCATCTTCCGTATTCTTATGGTGAGCCAAATGAACGAGTAACATCCATTCATGAAGTTGGTGTTTTTGTTGGATTCTTCGAATAAAATTGGCAATTAAACCTGATTTAGGACGGAAAAGAATTGCTAAAGCAAATTGGCAACCAAGAATTATACTGGTCATCCCAGCGATATTCGTGTCCAATTTTTGTGCTAGAAAAGTTCCGAGAATAGCGGCGATTCCGGCCAAGAGAGAACTCAACAAAAACATTTTTCCTAACGACTTCGCAAACAAATGGGCAGTTGCCGCTGGGATTATCATGAAGCCAACGACTAAAATTGGTCCTACAGTGTCGAATGCACCAACGGCAGTAAAAGAGACAAGAGTCATCAAAAGATAGTGAAGCAGTCTTGGTTTATAACCGAACTGGTAGGCCATAGTTTCATCGAAAGTGGATAGTTTGAACTCTTTATAAAATAGGATCATCATCAACAAATTGAGGAGCAAAAGGGAAGACATGGTAAGTGAAGCAACAGAGCCGATATCGAAACGATTGATTTTCACTCGGCGTAATGTTAGTAATTCAGGAATTCCAAAAAGGATACGGTCGACATCCAAATGAAGATCCCGCAAATAAGCTGTGCTCAGAATGATTCCAATACTGAAAAGGGCAGGGAAGGTCAGACCGATAGCGGCGTCCTGTTTTACGGTTCGATTCCTTTGCACCTGTTCGACGAGAATGACCAAGAACAGAGCGGCCAGTGCAGCACCGATTTTTAGCCATATGGACTGCGCATCGTGTGTGATCAAATAAGCAATGACTATCCCAAATAGTAAAACATGACCGATCGCATCACTGAGTAGTGCTAGTTTTCGCAATACGAGCCAAATTCCAGGGAGATTACAGCTTAGTGCCGTAATGACAAGAATGAAGTATAGCTCCATAAAATTTCTTCTGTTTTTCGGAAGTCCTTATCTAAATTATAATTAAAAAAATCACCGAGCTGCGTTTTTATTTTCCTATCGTATTCTGAGAAAGGATCGATCCTGTTTCCTTCCGACTCCGATCGCTTAGGAATGTTCTTTTAAATTGATAGATACATCTCCAACAGAGGCTAGAACAAAAGACGATGGAAAGGGCTACCAGAACGATCATCGGTCCAGTGGGAATCGATCTTCGCTTTGTGGCAAGATAGTCACTCGATAAACTACCTACAGTAGCGGAAACAGCTCCGAAAAATGCTGCCAAAAAGACCATCCGACCAAAGCGATTCGTCCATTGCCTTGCCGCAGCAGCAGGAGCTACCACCATGGCACTCATGAGTACTACTCCAACACTTTCTAGCCCAATAACAATTGCCAAAACTAGTAACGCCAGAATCAATTTCTCTAGTAAAGGGACATTATAACCGCAGCTAGCAGCAAACTCAGGATCGAAAATGGTTATTTTCAGCTCCTTCCAGAAAAGAAATAGAATAAGAAAGATAATAGTACAAGTAATAGCAATCGCTTGGACATCTTTTTCGATCATCAATGCTGCCTGGCCAAAAAGATATTTCTCTAATCCTGAGGAAGATGAGCCGCGCACGTGCCCTTGAATCCAGCTAAGCAAGACCATTCCGGTTCCAAAAAAAACGGAGGATACGATTGCTAGTGCAGTATCAAATCCCAGGGAAGAATAACGAACAATGATTTGCATTAGCCAAGTTGCCAGAATTCCTGCGCTGGCAGCGCCAAGAATAAGCCATAAAGGTTGGTCGTGAACGATCAAAAAGGCGATCGCAATACCTGGTAAAGCTGCATGAGAAATTCCATCACCTAGGAGACTCTGTCTTCTCAAAAAAGCAAAACATCCTAGAGCACCACTCACCATGCCCAGTAAAGCGGTGCCTATAACGATGCGGACGAGAGTGGAATTATCAAAGAAATCTCGAAAGGTACCAAAAATGGGGAGTATGGCAGTATTAGGAACATCCAAAGACATGATTAGAGTTCTCCGAGATTACGGGAAGTAGTTTTTTTCGAAGGGGGAAAAGCAGGGGAAGAGGGGAGTGAAGAGGATCGTGAAGAAGTTGGCGAGGGGGATAGGCAAAGTATCTCCCAAAGAGCTTTATAGTATTTCAATAATTCCTCCCCACTGGAGGCATCGGGAGGAGTTTTACCCACTTCGATCATGGTGTAGCGATCGTAATCGATTTCTCGTAATAATTGGAATAATTGCTGGTAAGGATATAGTTTTTGCCGATCTTTATATAGTTCATTGATATGGCAAGATTTGATCCATTTAGACAATAATTGAAACGATTCAGCGATTGAACCGTTCTTAATATCGGTGGGATTCGAGTTCCAAGTGAGACCAACGCTTTTCGAATCGCAATGGTCCATGATGATTTTGACATTGTTTGGAATTTGAGTTCCTCCCCCATGAACCTCGAGCCAGATTTCAATCCCTTTGGATGCAGCAGCTCGACCGCATTCGCTGAGTGCGGAGCCTATTTGCGCTAATGTTTTTTCGACAGGGACATTTTTAGGTAAACCGTTAGGACGAACTTTCACTCCTTTACCACCAATTTCTGCAACCAAATCGACAAAGCGTTTACATTCTTCTACATTTTTCCGAACAATCTTTTCATCAGGACTATGGAATTCACATACCGAACCGCAGCCCCAAAAGATGATGCCACTATCCTGAAACTGTTTTTTAATCTCTTTTCTTTTTTCGGAAGTACAAGAGATTTCAACTCCATGAGCATGAGTGGTTCGGCATTCGACCGCGGCAATCCCTACGGATTTACAGATTTTCAAAATCGTTTTAAGATCCCACTTAGCTGCGATATTATAA
>JAKBAI010000398.1 GCA_021809185.1 Planctomycetota bacterium | reverse complement strand
AAAAAAGCCGACGATCATGATGGTAAAAACCATCAAAAAGATAGGCCACCACCAGCGCGGTTGCGGATTTTCGACAATTGTGGAAATGGTATCCGAAAGGGCTTGCAGATTATCTTGGGGAGTTTCGACCCAAGGTTGTCTTGCTAATGTACCATTTTTCGACATATAATGCAATTCCGAATGTAGAGGATGTAATTCCGAATGTAGAGAATGCAATTCCGAATGTCCAGAATCTAATGCTATTTTGGTACTCATGAGTCAGCTCGCTCCTCTATCCCCATACGTGGATTAGGATTGCGTAAACGTGGGTAGTAACTGGTTCGAGGCTTTGTATTTTTGGAGCCGAGAACCAGGTAATCCTGCTGCCGCTGTTTCAACTGGAATACTTTAGAAGTTTCATCGGCAACATTACCAAAAACGATCGCCTTACTTGGACAGGCCTGTTGGCAGGCAGTTTGGATAACTCCGTCCGGAACAACAATCTTCAATCCCCCCTCGGTTTCTTTTTGCCGATCTGAATTAGGCTCTTCTGCTCGCAAAATATCATACCCTGCTTCAAGAGGATTCGCAGGTTTGGTATAATCTGCTTTCGCTGCCAATAATTTTGCACCGATTTTCGCTCGTTCCAGCCTCTGAATGCAATAAGTGCATTTTTCCATGACCCCTCGGGAGCGCACGGTAACATCAGGATTTTTAGACATTTTCATCAGCTCGGCCATCCCTTTTTCCGAGAACGGAGTAGGAATACGCAATTCATCGAGCTGGCGCTGATTGAAATCAAACCAGTTAAATCGTCGCACTTTATATGGGCAGTTATTAGCACAATATCGTGTTCCTATACAGCGATTATAGACCTGGAGATTCAAACCTTCTGGACTATGAACCGCGGCATTCACCGGACAGACCGATTCGCAAGGAGCCGCTTCACAATGCTGGCACATCATCGGTTGTGAAACGATTTGCGGATTCTCTCTTGCTTCTGTTTCTACTCCCGCTTGGATACTTTTAGGGTTACTTGTAAAATAACGATCGACCCTTATCCAGTGCATTTCTCGATTTCGTTCTACTTCCCCTCTGCCAACGACGGGAAGATTATTTTCACTCTGGCATGCAATCATACAAGCGGAACATCCCGTACATGAATTGAGATCGACAACCATCCCCCACTGATGTGGCCCTTCTAAAACTTCAGGATAAGCTAGATCGAGCCGAATTCGCTCATTCTTCTTCTGTGTTGTGGCGATCTTATAACCGGACTGAAAATGAGCTTTAGGATCCTCAAGTTTCTTTTCTGCTAGCGGTGCATTCTGTTCTAGTTCAATTGCCTCCGCATTGTTCTGCTTCTTGTTCTCGGTATTATGATCATTTTTAGATTCCGTTGATGGGTGCTTTCCGATCTGGGAAGAAGGTTTGACAGATTCTGCAAAGACCAGTTTCTCCCGTTCAATGGCTATGATCGACTTCTCGTGAATAATTTCGTCACGCCCTTCAGGAATCGTTCCCCATTCTTGGGTAGTTACTAATTTCGTTGTGCGATTTGTTTTCTCGACTCGTTTACATAAAACTTGGTGCATGGCTTTGGAGTTACGCAAAGGATAAACAGAAAAACCACCCCCCTCTTGAACATGATGGATTTTCATTTTGCCGAATCCCAAAGTTAAAGTACCGGAATGATCGGCATGACCCGGCAATATAAAAATCGGAATCTCTAGTTTTCCTGTCTCTGTTTCAAGCTCGATCAGATCACCATTTTTAAGTTGACCGAGTGCTATCGCCGTACGCGGCGAAATCAAAAGAGCATTATCCCAGGATAGCTTGGTTATGGGATCAGGCCACTCCATTAACCAGCGATTGGTGACAAATCTCCCATCCCATATGCGATAATCTGGTCGGAAACAGATTTCCAACTTAGTTTGATCAGGTCGATCGAGAAGTTTAGGATTAGACTTCAACGGAGAGACCCAATTTTGCAATCTTGTTCTGACCGCTTCGTGTTGCCATTTGCTCGATAGCGTTTTGCCATCGAGAACTCGGCTTTCGGGAATTTTTCTCTCCGGATCCGCCCAAAAACCGAGCTGAATCAAATGATTAAAAGTCCCAAGATCCTCTTTTCCGGATTTTGCGGCAAACGTTTTTTGAATCGTTTCAAATGCCTTGGTATGCGCTAGAGTATATGTATTTGCGTTTTCAAAATTAGTGAGCAAAATCAGCTGAGCGAGAACCGATCGACCATCGAAAATCGGTGCAATCAAAGGTTGGGTGAGAGTATACACCCCATCTGCTGATAACCCATCCCCCCAGACTTCCAGATAATGAGCCAGTGGAAGTTGCCAATGTGATTTCTCTGATGTTTCATCTGGAAACAGACTAAATCGAATAATCTCTTTTACTTTATCGAGTTTTTCCGCAAAACCGAGATCAGCAGGGGCATTTTCAACGGGATTACCTCCAAAGATAAAAAGCGAAGTTACTTCCCCTTTGCCCATGGCTTCTGACAGTTCGACCAGCGATTTCGCACTTACTTCGGGAGCCTTGCGAAATTCGATTAATTTGCCGGAACTATCTAAAAGCTGATTGAGATAATGTCCAATCAAATGGATTTCAAGCGGTTGAGAATCGCCAATACAAATAATCGATTTTGAACGATACTCAATCAAATCGGCAGCGACCTCTTTGATCCAATTGGTTGGGATCTCTTTTGCATTTTCAGAATTTTGTTT
>JAKBAI010000152.1 GCA_021809185.1 Planctomycetota bacterium | reverse complement strand
AACAAACCGAAGGTTGGGTTGTTGATTTAGGAGCAACTTATATTTATAACAGTGGTCCTCACCGTACCGCGTTTCCACTTTTTGGTATTCCTGTCGGCATTCAAGATTTCCAACGTGTTTATGCTTATGCTACTCTTGGTAAGGAATGGTATTATCGTTCGCCACCATTATGGTCCCCCATTTTCTGGACCCCACCCGAAGGAACGATATGGAATATCGGAGTGGATGCTGGAGGCGCTTGGGGTACTTCTCATGTCGATTTGACTGCCTATTTCAATGGTTTACATTTTTTGAGGCGACAAGCGGTCATGGGCGGACCAATGGTTGGCACTCACACCGGTTTTCAGATCCCGATGGGTAATTTTTATCTGTATACCGATTTTAGATTGCAATGGAATCTTTCCTTTGCTAATCATCTCTTACCAGGATATATAACCTATTTGAATGAATTAAGTGGTCTCTGGACCGTCGGAATTCGATTCTAATTGCAATCGGGATCAACTGCCATAATAGATAGAGATTAAATATCTATTCTACCTTCTAATAATGATAGGTAATACACAAAAGACTATAAGGCAGTTAACCGTTCCAGGGTGCAATTTAACTTAATCAGTTTTTGACCTGAAGATTTCATGATTCAAAAGAGGTCTTCTTGTCTCATTAACTAGAGAAGTATTAATCTCCTAAGGATTACTGACTTAAATTTAAAGTTGGGGTTTTCACCCCTCTCACTCATCTTGTCGATTGGTTTGATATTTGTCTCCGGAAATTTAAATTTAGATCTTACTCGGAGATTCTTGTCTTTCCATTAACTTCAACACAGTCCTTAACTTTCTATTTTGATCAATCAAAATTGGATGAGTGCAGAAACGATCTTCGCAATGACAGTGTAGAGTGTCACTTTTGGAACTGGCAAGAATCACTGTCCTACTGTTTTAAAAGAAGGCAAACAAATACCTCTATACTTTGAGTTGGGTTTTAATGGGATTCATCTGCTGGCAGTAGATAATTTAGAAAGCGAGATACTTCCATATAGAAGTGATTTGCGAAAAAGAAAAAAGGTCTAACAAAGAAAAAAGTCTTTCCTGTTAGACCTAAAAAAAAGGATTGATTCGATTCAATGAAATATCACTATTAATATCATTATTGGTTCTTTTTCAACCAATTTTTCCAAGCAATGATTGCTTTATTCTTATCACCTGGTGATTTGGGATTAGCAGGTCCAAAATCAACTTGCGTCAATTTTTTTAATGAGTTTTTGACAGCGAGAACAAGATCTTCATTTTCATCTGCAAGGAGAGGATAGAGCAAAGGAACATAATGCTTATCAAACTTTTTCCCGCAAGCTATCGCCGCAGCTAAGCGAATTTCGAATTGATCGACATTCAGAAATTGCTGAAGAGTATTTTTAGACATTCGGGTCAATCGAGTTGATAAAGCCTCTCGAATCTGATTTTGCTTTCCTCCCCGACTTAGCGATGCCGCTCGCGCAAGGGACTCCGAATAAACTGAGCCTTTTGCTTCTTGAACTTTTTTCAATAGCTCGTTAAAACCGATATCTGTCGTCAATAATTTTTTCGAGATCATTTGAACATCCGAATCAAAATTACCTGAAAGAGCGAGTTGCAAATCGGGTTTTGTTGAGCTTGGAGGGTTTCGATTAAATTCTGGCGATCCAGATGGATTAGCTACTTCTGTATTTGTTGGAGAAAGGTTATCTTGCGGATTATCTGGTTTTTTGGGGGCTTTCAGATCAGGAACTTTAGAAATATCTACACTTGGATCGAGAGGAATTCGGCGCCGATCATTCGCTTTATTTTTAAGGGTAACGGTTCCTTTTAAGGCATCCGTCAAATCTCGAGCAAGATTCGCTTTACACAAAAAGAGCATACTAAGTGAGGTGGAAATATCGTCCTCCGATATATGCGCATCGCCATTATGAGGCCAGGCACCGGACTGATTTTGTAAAGGTAACAGAATGCCGCAGCCCCAATCATACCAATCGGTTTGTCCAATTTTATCAAGATCATAAACCATGGCTACTCGTTCGATACTCCACATGAGATAAAAGTTCGCCCCTGCACCATTGCCACCAATTCCACCGATGGGGAACTGAGGAGTAATCAAACCTTGACGTGGATTGTTCGGATTGAATCCTCCCTGTTGTGGGGGATTGGGAAATTGTCCACCATTATTTGGGCCATTAGGATTCGGGCCATTTGGAGGTTGAGGAAAATTGGGGGCACCATTTGGGCCATTATTAGGACCATTCCCATTGGGTGGTTGTGGAATGTTGGGTGGCTGGGGTGCATTGGGATTTTGTTGAGGATTAGGGTTTTGTCCATTATTTCCTTGTGGATTAGGAAATCGTGGTGCTCTGACTCCATTCGGGCCATCTCCATTGGGGCTTGGAGGTACCGCAGCAGAATATGCAGAAACAAAATCTGAGTTGCTAAGATAGCTACCGCTTTTGGCAACAGAGCCTGGCGTATTGCCCCCATTATTTACTTTTGGGTTTGGAGAGAAATTCGGTGCGTTTGGATTATTTGGAACGTTTGGAGCATTGGGGGCTTGACCGCCTCCGTTAGGAGGTTGGAACCCGTTGGGAGGTTGGAAACCGTTAGGAGGTTGAATCCCATTCGGTGGTTGGAACCCGTTGGGAGGTTGGAAACCGTTAGGAGGTTGAAACCCATTAGGAGGTTGAATCCCATTCGGAGGTCGAAAACCTCCACGTTGTCCGCCACCTCCGCCCATTCCAAAGTTCATAGAATTTGCTAGAAACCCTAGACCCGCTTGGATCAAAGGATCCTTTAACGGATCACCAGGTGGTTTTTGGTTTAGTTCGTTATCATTCTCCTCGGAGTTATTCCTCTTTTTATTATTTAATTTAACCTCTTGTGACTTCATTCCAAAACCAACGGCCAATCCTATTAAACCAGCACATGTCATGGAAGATGTGGAATTTAGAACTGCTGCACCTCCCCGATTGGCAATCGCATTGTAGCTCCATCCACCATCACCATTTTGAGCATTTCGATAGTGCAGATCGATAAGTTTAAGAGAATTATCTGCTGGAAGTCCATGTTTACGAGCTGCCCAGAGAGCGATCGTTGCGAACTGAGTATTCGAATGATCTCCTCCTCCCATCATTATCATCATTTGATTATTTTTGGGCTGGTTGTTGATCAGACGAAGGTATTTACCAACTTCGGGATGGATGCCCGGTTTGCTTTTTTGGGGAGTATTTGATCCTGATTTGGGTTCCAATGGGGTTGTTGGTTTGTTGTTGGAAGATCCTTTTGGTGTCAATGGAAGATCGTCTCGTTGTTTAGTACCCCCTCTTCCGTTGTTGGAACCTTTGTTATTGTCAACTGGATGATTCCTTAATACTCGATCATAAAGTGAATTAAGAAGAAAGATTTTGTCCTGATCACTTAACCCTTGACCTATATTGTAACTCCAAGCCCCGTTTCCATTTTGACCTCCCATTAGACGAGCACCCAGAAATTGAATCATATAGTGATCTTGTGGATCATTGAGCTGATCTAGATAGATAATACATAATGACAAGGGATAAGTTGCTGTTTGGCTGAGTCCGACATCACGGACAAATTTCGTTACTTGTTTAATGACAGGATCATTTTGAGGAACTCCCGCTTCTAATAAAGCGATTCCAGCAAGTGCAATTCGACCCGTTGTATTTGCCCCAGAATTAACTCCGTTCGAGAGAAAATCTTTTAGATAATTTGCTCCATTTTGAATAGCTGTATTGATTGCCTTCTCATCCGCTCCTCGACATAAATGGGGACTGAATGTCGATATAAACATTAAGATCCCTATAAACAATTGAAGATTTAAATATGTTTGGCAAAGACTTCTCTTGATAAGTTCGTTCGATAATCGAAAGTTAAAAATTCGCTTCATAATCCCGTTTCCAAAAAATTCTAATTTGAAGAGGACTGTTTTTATATTAATGTAACCCAGTTTGATTTACCAGTTCAATTTTAGAATCTGGGTAAAAAATGTGAAAAATATCCGAAATTTTTATTTAGTTCGATTCGAAATTAAGTTCTTGATTCGGAAATAGGACCTTTTGAGTCTTCTAGTGTCAATTATTTTGAAAAATAGGTTTAATTTCTTTATGAGAGGAGAGGTGATCTTTTAAGTCATCCATTATCTCTTAGCCAAACTAGTAGTCTAAGAATGAAAAAGTGGAATGAATCTGGCGATTTATCCCACTTTTTGAATTTAAATTATTATTAATAGCACTTTAGATTTGAATGCCGGATGAATGAATAATTTGATTATTTTTTTCCCGTAAAAACTTCGTCAAATAGGGCTTTCATCTGTTGCCATGATCTCCGGTCACTATCGGCATTATATCGGAGCATAGACATTTTCTTTTCGACTCCGGGGACTGTAAAGCTATGAGTAGTATTTGAGTAGTAAATCATCTGATAATCGACTTTGGCATCTTCAAGGACTTTACGGAATTTTTGAATCGAGTCTTCTGGGATAAAAACATCACTGGCACCATGACAAATCAAGATTTTAGCTTTAATTGCTTTCGCTTGCTCTGGAGTTGGAACAGGTAAAGCTCCATGAAAGGTGACTACGGCACCCAGATCTGCCCCTGAATATGCAAGTTCTAAAGCGGTAGACCCCCCAAAACAAAAACCGATTACAGCGGTTTTAGCAGAATCGACATATTCACATTTTTTTAATTCCTTGAAACCGGCAATTGCTCGCCCTTGCCAAATTTTGATATTTTTTCGTACTTCGCCAGCCATTTGACCAGCCTCTTGCGGGTGTTCGGTCGATTTTCCTTCCCCATACATATCACAAGCAAAAGCCACATATCCCATCTCAGCGAGCTTTTTGGCTCGTTCCCGAGCATGATCATTCAACCCCCAAAATTCATGAACAACTAATATGCCTGGGCGTTTCGCTTTACTTGCATCATCGTAATACAAAACCCCTTTTAATTTGGTGCCCTCAAAACTGTATTCAATCGCTTTTTCTTGCACAGCAGCCTTTATGTTGTTTGTGAGAAGACCTAAAGATAGCACAAAAGGTACGAAAAACCAACGCATCGAAATTTCTCCATTTATATGGTGTAAGATAAGTAATGATTCTTCGAGAGAATCTTTCCGTAAACTAAACCAGAGCTTATTACTATTCAAAATCATTGTAGTCCGTTCGAAGAAAATCTCAACTATCCGATCTATTTTTTCGAAATTACGAACTATTACTAGGTTAAAGCATTAAATTCGCCAAACAGATAGAGGATGTTGATCAGATTCGAATAGAAAACTTGGCCACTTGAAGTTAGACTCCTAAGATAACAGCCGAATAAAATGAGAAGGAGAATAGGAATGTCAGTGTCAGTGCCAACAGGCAAACGCTTTAAACGATTATTAGTAGCGAACCGGAGTGAAATAGCGATTCGGGTATTCCGATCCGCGCATGAGTTAGGGATCAGAACGGTAGCCATCTATTCCCATGAAGATCGATTTGCGCTGCATCGATTCAAAGCAGATGAAGCATATTTGATAGGGAAAGCAGGAGAACCGATTCGGTCCTATCTGAATATTCCTGCGGTGGTAGCGTTAGCGAAGGAGCAGAAGATCGATGCGATTCATCCGGGGTACGGATTTTTGTCGGAAAACAGTGCATTTGCTCGAGCTTGCCAGGAGGGGGGAATCACCTTTATCGGACCGAAGCCAGAAATACTGGATCAGCTCGGCGATAAGGTTGCGGCCCGAAAAATTGCTCAGCTCGCAGGGGTTCCTATTCTTTCAGGATCGGCAGAGCCTGTACGCACTTTTGCCGAAGCCAAAGGGATTGCTGAAAAATTAGGATATCCCGTGATGATCAAGGCATCGATGGGTGGAGGGGGCCGGGGAATGAGACCGGTTCACCAGGAAGACCAGTTGAAAGAAGCTCTCGAACAGGCTCAGCGAGAAGCAGGGAACGCTTTTGGTGTTGCGGATGTTTTTTTGGAAAAATATGTTCAGCGAGCGCGGCATATCGAAGTTCAATTGCTAGGCGATCGGCATGGAAACTTGGTTCATCTGTTTGAACGGGATTGTTCATTACAACGGCGGCATCAGAAAATTGTAGAATTGGCCCCCGCGCAGCACTTGGGGGAAAAAACTCGCCAAGGGATTCTCGATGCCGCTCTTGCCGTAGGTAAAGCGGTGGGACTGGACAATGCTGGAACCGTCGAATTCTTGGTCGATCGCGATAGTGGAACCTTTTACTTTATCGAAGTGAATCCGCGGATTCAGGTAGAACATACCGTTACGGAGGCGATTACTGGTTACGATATTGTTAAATCGCAAATTTTAGTTGCTCAAGGGGTTCCGCTGGCGGATCCGGATATCGGCATGGCGAAACAGAGCGATATTACCAGTCGTGGTTTTGCTATCCAGTGCCGTGTGACAACTGAGGATCCAGCGAACGGCTTTTCGCCCGATACGGGCCGGCTGTCGCACTACCGTTCCGCGAGCGGGGTCGGTATCCGTTTAGATGCTGGAACCGCTTTTTCTGGAGCGGTCATTACCCCGTTTTATGATTCATTGCTTGTTAAAGTTACTGCTTCTGGGTTGCGATTTATCGATGCCGCCAGACGGATGGAACGCTGTTTACAAGAGTTTCGGATTCGTGGTGTTAAAACCAATATCCCTTTTTTGTTAAATCTGATCAACCATCCGAAATTTTTAGAAGGGGAAGTCACCACACGCTTTTTAGATGAGTCACCGGAGTTATTCCGTTTTATTCTACGCAGAGACCGTGCCAGTAAGCTGCTCAGTTATATTGGGGATATTATCGTCAATGGTCACCCTGAAGCGGGGCGAAAACCAAAAGTAGGCGGTATGACGCAAGGACCAATACCTGTTCCCGCTTATGGACCATCTCCCGATTCCTTGCCTCAGGGCAGCCGAGACAAACTCAAACAACTCGGTGTGAAAGAATTTGCAAATTGGATTAAAGCGCAAAAACAGGTGTTGATAACCGATACCTCGATGCGCGATGCGCACCAGTCCCTGTTTGCAACTCGAATGCGTAGTGCGGATATGTTGGCTATTGCAAGTTCCTATGCCAAAAAACTCCCTTTTTTCTTCTCGCTTGAAATGTGGGGTGGGGCGACATTCGATACCAGTATGCGTTTTTTGAAAGAATCTCCATGGGATCGTCTCGCTTTGCTCCGAAAGAAAATTCCGAATATCCTTTTCCAGATGCTGCTGCGAGCTTCCAATGCCGTAGGATATACCAATTATCCTGATAACGTTGTCATCGAGTTTATCAAAAAATCGGCAGAATATGGGATCGATGTATTTAGAATTTTCGATTCGTTGAATTGGGTGCCGAATATGCGCGTTGCCATAGATGCCGTGTGTGCCAGCGGTGCCATTTGCGAAGCGGCGATTTGTTATACAGGGGATATTCTTAATCCCAAAAGAGATAAATATTCGTTGCAATATTATGTCAGTCTAGCGAAAGAACTGGAAAAGGCAGGTTCTCAAATTCTGGCCATTAAAGATATGGCGGGATTATTAAAGCCCTATGCCGCCATGAAACTGGTCCGAGCTTTGAAACAAGAAATCGGTATCCCGATTCATTTGCATACTCACGATAGCGCTGGGGGACAACTGGCAACCTACATCAAAGCGATTGAGGAAGGGGTCGATATTGTCGATACCGCCTTTTCTTCGCTAGCAGGAATGACTAGTCAGCCTAGTTTAAATGCTTTGGCGGAGGCATTGCGATTTACCGATCGCGATCCAGGCTTGGATTTCCATGATTTGCAGGCGACCAGTAATTACTGGCAAGAAGTCAGAAAATATTATGCGCCGTTTGAAACCAATCAGAAATCGGCAAGTGCCGATGTCTATTTGCATGAAATGCCGGGAGGGCAATATGCCAATCTGTATCAACAAGCCCAATCGTTGGGGATTGGAGATCGCTGGAGTGAAGTTGGCCAGATGTATGCACAGGTAAATCAACTATTTGGTGATATTGTCAAAGTAACCCCATCCTCGAAAGTGGTTGGAGATATGACTTTATTCATGTTAGCGAATCAGCTTACACCGGAACAAATTCTAGATCCATTCAGAGAAATATCGTTCCCAGAATCTGTTATCGAATTCATGGAGGGGAAATTGGGGTATCCTCCGGGTGGTTTCCCTCCAGAAATTCAACAGCGTATTTTGCGTGGGCGCCAACCATTACAAGATAGACCGGGGGCCATTCTTCCGGCCATCGATTTGGAACAGATGAGTCGCGACTTAGAAAAAAAATTGGGGCGTCCCCCTCGGGAAGTTGAAACCTTGGCCTATATCTTCTATCCAAAAGTATTTTTGGAATTTGCAGAACATCAAAGAAAATATTCAGATACCTCGGTTTTGAATAGTTTCACGTTCTTTTATGGAATGGAACCTGGAGAGGAACTCTCTGTCGAGATCGAGCCGGGTAAACTACTGATTATCAAGTTTCTGACAATAGGCGATCCTTATGAGGATGGTCGCCGATTGGTCTTTTTTGAATTAAACGGTCAACCGCGTGAAGTTCTGGTCTTGGATAAAAAAATTGCAGGAGAAGGAAAAGTAAAAAGTCGCACCAAAGCGGAAAGTGGAAACCCGTTGCATATTGCTGCACCGATGCCCGGTGCGGTGGTTGCAATTATGGTTGGCGTAGGAGAGACTATCGCTCCTGGACAAAAATTGATCACGTTAGAAGCAATGAAAATGGAAACCACGATTTATGCCGAACGTGTTGGTAAAGTCAAAGAAGTGTTGTTGCGGCCAGGAACTCAAGTGGAGGCTGGAGATTTATTAATACGCTTAGAATCGTGATCGAAATGTAAAAATATTACAATGCAATCCGGAGGGATGGTATGCGTTTCCATGGCTTTGTCATACTTTTGGTAGTTGTTGTTCTGGGAAAATCTTTATCGGTATTCTCGGTAGAACCGGGAGAAACAGGAAAGGAACTAGCAACGAATGGTGCGAATTTCGCTCCCATTTCCCAAATGGTTGGTGTGATGGATACGATAGCCGGAACCGGTGAAGAGGGATATACAGGGGATGGGGGAAAAGCTACAGAAGCTAAGTTGCATAGTCCGTTTGATTTAATTATTGATCATCAGGGTAATCTTCTTTTTTCGGATACCGATAATCATTGTATTCGCCGAATTGATTTGAAGTTAGGCATAATCGATACCGTGGTCGGATGCGGTAAGAAAGGATATTTTGGAGACGGCGGACCAGCGAAAAAGGCAAAACTCAACGAGCCTTATGGTCTGGCAGAAGATGAGCATGGGAATTTATATATAGTCGACCGCTTAAATCGAGCTGTTCGTCGAGTGAATAAACAAGGGATTATCGAGACGATCGCTGGGGATGGGAAGAAGGGAAAGCCGAAAGATGGCCAGTTAGGGAAATCGCAATCTTTGTTTGAGCCAAATGCTATTGTTTTACAAGAAAATAAAAATCTTTTTATCGCAGATGTTTCTGCGCAGAACATTTATCGACTCGATTTGAAAACATTGAATATATATAAATTCGCTGGCACTGGCTTAAAGAAATCGGAAGGTGATGGAGGAAAATACAGTATGGCTTCGTTTGCTGGTCCACGAGCACTTGCATTCATTAATCCCGACCGGTTGATGGTGTGTGAAAGAGAAGGAAATCAAATTCGAGAAATAAATCTGAAAACAAAGATGATTCGGAAAATCGCGGGCACGGGTAAATCGGGTTATTCTGGCGATGGAGACAATCCGTTACAAGCTGTATTTAAAGGCCCGAAGGAAATGAAAGTGAATTCCAAGGGAGAAATTTTTATTGTCGATACCGAAAACCACGTTATTCGCTGGATTAAGCAAGATTATTCGCAAATATTAACTCTTTGTGGTAATGGTAAAAGTGGTTTTAGTGGAGATGGATTAGATGCGAACAAATCTTCTTTGAATCGCCCTCATGGAATCGCTATTGCCTCAGATGGGACTATCTATATTGGAGATACGCTCAATCATCGAATCCGCAGAGTTATATTCATGGCTGCAAAATCCAAAAAAGAATGAGCTTGGGCTGAATATGATGCTCGGGCTGAATAAGTGGTTCAATACTTCAAAATACTTCAATTGTGCCTAGGAAAATCGGATAAATCGACCGCAAATAAAGCCAATGACAAAGGCTCCCATTAATGCAATTACGGCTAAGATGATCAACCAAGTTACACGATTCGAGGAAAGCAGATAAATTTCGCTAGAACTATTTCTTTCCGTTGATTGATTCTGATTCTCATTATTTTTTTTTCGCCCCTTTGATTTATTACTAAACTGATCTTCAGATGATGGATCGTCAAAAGTTTCGAAATCAAAATCTTTTTTCAAACCCTGATCCGCAATATTTAAAAGTTCATCGAGGTTGTCGGATTCGAATAAGATATTTGCGGGGTTTTTGGGAGCACCTTGTTGAGCTTTTGATGAGGATTTTTCTAGGGAAGACGGTTTCCCGAATTGTTTGATCATCTGATGGCCTTCGGTCATTTCTTCAGATAAACCATTCTCAGTATTGATTTTCTCCTCTCGAAGATGGCTTCTTGGTTGATCGATCTCCTTTTCGTTTTTAAATTGCCGTTGATTCCTGTATTCCTGTCGAATGCCTACACGTTCAAGTTTTTCAGATTTGTTACTCTCTGGTGCTAAATCTGGCAAATTAGGTACAATTAACTGTTCACCACATTGGGGACAGTTCACAATCGCTCCAGATTTTCTCTTTCCTATACCCAACAATTTGTTGCAGTAAACACACCGAAAATGAATTGGCATTCGGTACCCTCCAAACATACTTTAGTACTGCTCAGAATCAAACTTCTTATAAGATCGATTGCTTAAGGATGCAAGAACATCGATGTAAGAACATCACCAAGAAATTTTCAAAAGTGAACCCTTCCCAGAGAGGTTTGGATCAGATTCAAAGAAATATTTTTCTCGCTATTGAGTGTTTTTAGGAGCGTTATTTGCTCTTTGTAATAATGGTAATATTAATAATATTGGTAATATTGAAAACCCGGTAATCAAACTATAATTTCTTTTCAAGCTACTTAAGCAAACCAAAAATTATCTCTTTATTATATTCTTTCGTGAAAAATATATTTCTCAATAAATTGATTATTGATTAATAAAAGAAAAATACAAGCAAAAATCGATTTAGTACCTATATTCATTGCGATTCATGCGATGTTATCATCTCATTTTATTACTTTGAATTGTTTATTTCAATTTTTTATTTGAGAATGTTTGTACTTATTCACATTCGAGACTAATTTTTCCCCATTTTTAGTTCGTAAGCTGCGGAGATGGACCATCTAAACTTGTACGAAGAATGCGGAACTTCGAATTCCAGGGATTTTAAATTGTGGGCTAACGAAATTTTCATTGCGGAGTTTTAAGGGGGTATGACTTTTAGATGAGAAAATACGTAAAACGAAATTTATAATTTCTTAACTTTTCGGATAGAGATAAAATGCCTATGCCTTAGCTTAAAATGCCATAGAAGTATGAAATAAAGTTGACCATGGATTTAAACTTTTATCAGTTTGTTAGAAATGATGTTTCTGGTTTCAGCTTTTAATTTGATATAATAAAATTGAAGAATTCGAGCGGAGATCTGAACTGAAATTCGATTTGTGGTTCTTGGTATTTAACTAGATCAAATTATTTTCCTAAAGAGATTTCATAATAGATTCGAAGCAAGAATAGTAGTAACTAAACTAGTGACATAACCAGTGACAAAATAAGTGACAAAAGAAGTGACAAAAGAAGTGACAAAAGAAGTAACATAAGCACAGACACTTGAAGTGAGCATTATGGAGGTAAAAATGATTCGAAAGCGACTAGCCGATGATCCAACTAAGAAAAATCGATCTTTTAGTAATACAGAAGTAGTAAAAGAATTGGCTATGGAATACTCCACAATTTCCTCAGAATCAAAGTATAGTCCTGAAATACCCATCAAAAATCATGTTGTAAAAATAGAAGAAACACATTTTTCTATTCGATATAAATCTCAGTTATCGTTGCGAATCATTTACCGCTGTTTTGGGGTGTTCCTCTTATTAATATGCCTTTGTTTATTACCTTCATCTGCGGATGTAATCATCCTCAAAGATGGTACCGTTCTCCATGGAAAATTGAATCGAGAGTCAACGAGCATCCAGGACGCTATTTCTGGGACAAATGTCCCTGTTTTGAAAATGGCTTCTTTGAGTTATGTTGATGACGGTGTTCGCAGGATGGTTTTCAGTTCGAATAAAAATCGAGTGGGGGATGTGCAAGCAGGCATCAACAAATATGGGAGTATGGAAAGATTTGTTAAGAGGCCGATTAGAATTGCCAATAATCCCATCCCTGCCAAACTCAAATTGATTAAGGATTCAGAATTCAACAAGAATTGGCAACGGTTTCTTAAATTTAGGGACACAGCAGGTTTTTTTGTGGAGATTCGCCAACAATTAGTGGACATAACCCCTCACTACATCCGAATCGATGCCTTGACGCATCTCAACTCCCCTTACTATTTGACGAAGGAATTTGAACCAGAACGGGTCATTTCTTATTTGAAAAATCATATTAGTCTAAAGGAAACCGATAAACCAGACTTATCGAAACGGCTGAGATTGGTTCGATTTTTAATCCAGACCGGTTGGTTGAAGGAAGCAGAAGATGAGTTGAAAACTTCGCAAAAAGAGATCCCCGAAGAGAAACAAAAGTTTGAAGAGGTCAGACTGGAAATTGAGAATATCCGGTTAGAGAATCGCATCAAATCAGTAGAATTAGCGTATAAAATCGGACGGCACCAATATGCAAAGAAAGAGTTGCAAGCATTGCCAAAAAATCTCCCTCCTAAACTGACAATTCGAGTCGCCACCTTAGAATCGAATTATGAAACTCTATTTCAAAGATACGATGCCGCTGAAAATCATTTGAAAAAATTGTTAAAAGATAAAATAGATAATGCAGTATTGACGGAAGCAGGGCAAATGGTTCTTGCGGAGTTACATCCTGATACGGCAGGGCGACTAGAGACCTTTGTCACCTTAGCGGATCAAGCGGAGAAAATTAAGAAAAAGGGGGGAAAACAGGTTTATAATTCGGAGCAGCTATTAGCGGTAGCTATTACCGGTTGGTTACTCGGGAACAATGCTTCAGAAACCAAAGTGGAATCGGCATTACGTGTTTGGTCTGCACGAAAGTTGTTACTTGCTTACTTAAGAGATAAAGGTAGTATTGGTCGGCGGGGCATCTTACAAGAATACCTCAAAAGTCCTGAACCTTTAGGATTTGACGAACTTGCTAAATTAGTTTCGCAATTACCTCCACCACTCGCCGATGAAAATCCTCCTCAAAAACCAACGATGGTTGAGGAGTTGGATTATCCTGGAATTACCTCGAAAGTGCGATATTTATTACATCTGCCCCCCGAGTATCAACCCGGAAGGGCTTATCCTTTAGTAGTGCTTTTACCGAATATCAGCGAAACTCCGGAGGATTGGCTCAAACGATATGGCGATT
>JAKBAI010000397.1 GCA_021809185.1 Planctomycetota bacterium | reverse complement strand
AGCTTAAACCTCTACCTTTTTGTAGACTTAAATTATTTACCACAGTTTATATTACTATTTATTTGTAATTCGTATCTTAATTGATACCCATAAAACTTATTAGCATTATCATAAAAGAGCTTCTTTTGATTCTCGGTAGATTCATTTTTAACGATTTCTTGCAGAGCTTCTACCCATTCCCGATAGGTTGCAGCGCGAGTGCAAACAGGCCAATCACCGCCAAACATGACTCTATCCCATCCAAAACATTTGATGGTATGGTTAACTAATGGGGCTAGATCTGCTGGTTTCCATTTTCCTTTTTCAGCAGAAGCGACAATACCTGAAACTTTCGAGACTAGATTTTTCTTGGAAGCTAATATTTCCATCGATTTTTGCCAATCTTTGAATTGGTCTGGTTTGAAAGTAACTTGGCCATTACCGCAATGATCCAGAATGAATCGGGTGTTAGGGCATTCATCGACCAATTTTGCCGCATCGGTTAATTCAGCAGGGCGTATGCAAATATCGAAACTTAAACCGATTTCTCCCAGATATTGAACCCCTTTGATAAAATCTTTCTTCAAACAGTACTTAGCAGGAGTTGAATCTACATGAATAACTTGCCGAATCCCTTTGATGAACGGACTCCCTTTGAACTGATTGACATGATCTTTGAAGTTCGCAGCTAAGGGGTGAGCGGCAACGACTGCGGCGACCATGGGTGTCTTCTTTGATTTGATCAGCTCGATGATATAATCGGTTTCTTTTTGCTGATCGGCAGGCACGACATCGACTTCCATATATACCGATTTGGCGATGGGGAGCCCTTTCGTTGCTTCCGCATACTCTTTTGGGGTAAACGAATGATGGAGAGGCGATGGCTCGTTGGTAATCCAGCTTAGTTTCAGTTGGGATAAATCCCACAAATGTTGATGTGTGTCAATAATTGGTATCATCTTTTTGTCCTTTTTGACTGGGTTTTCTGTTACTGCGTAGATTAAATCGTTTGATAGTAAAGGGAGAGCAATTCCCCCTGAATAGATAGTTTGAATAAACTTTCTTCGATTCATGATCCATTTCCTCGTAAATTATTGCTGATTTCTTCCATTTTAGAAGTTGCCAATGAACTGGGAACTCAATCTCAAAAATTTCTTGTCAATTTCAGGATAAATGGTAAACTATCAATACCTACCTAGAAACCAGAATTTGAAGAAACTGGAATTCTTATTCCCAATAATTGGATTTATATAATTGGAATTATATTCGGATTTGAAATTGGTGTAATATCTTTTATTGAACTGCATTAAAACATCGATTAGATTTATTTGATAGCGACCCATAACCTTAAAATTGCGAAAATCGTTATTCGCTTGATAGTAAGGAGATTACGATCATGGTTGTGATCCCCGGGCGTTTTATCTTGATATTTGAGCTGTTCCGAATGCAAATCACGCTTAGAATTCGATTTTCTTAGAGAATCAACAATCGGTTTCTTCCTAGTAAAAAATCTCTTAAGAAAAATGAAGTCGAATATTTTGCTTAAAAATTTATGTATAAAGAATCTGTGAGTTGGAATTGTTGGAACGGAAATATCGACAGTATTCAATTCTGGAATGCTGGGCTAAAAATGGAATAGAAAGGGTAAAGATGAAAACGCATACCAGAAGGGAAGTTTTGGCAAGACTATCCTTTATTTTGCCCAGCACGTTTTATTCATTGAATCGACTTTCCAGCCAACGATTATCTGCGGGAGATTCGGTTCCAATCGAACAGCAAATAAAATCGAAAAAAGGGAAAGTATCTTCGAGTTCAAAGAGAAATGGATTTGGGAAGGCGAAATCTTGCATCATTCTGTTCGCTTGGGGTGGTATGAGCCATATCGATACTTTTGATCCAAAACCCCTGGCACCAGTGAATTATCGTGGAGAATTCAAGCCGATTACAACTAAAGTTCCTGGTATTCAAATCAGTGAACATTTACCAAGATTGGCTAAGAGAACCGATTCTCTTGCGATTATCCGGTCTGGATATCATAAATCGAGTGCTCATGGGAAAGGGATGTACTGGAATCTAACGGGGCATCCTCCTCCTAATCCTGAAGTGGCGACGAATCAGATGGCCACTTCGATGGATTACCCATGGATCGGATCGGTAATTGCGAAAATACGAGGTAATCATATCGGTCGACCAGGATGTGCGTTATTACCCTATCCGATGTGGGATAATAATACTCGCCAGGGGGGGCACGATGCCGGATGGCTAGGCAGAGCCTATGATCCGATCATTGCCAGGCCAAAACAGGGGATTATGTATAAAGGGGTGTCGCGGGAAATAGGGACTATTTCTCTAGAATTACCTCAGGGAGTATCTCCCGAGCGATCGAAACATCGGCAGCAATTACTCGCTGATTTTGAACAATCTCAATTCAAATCAGTGGGGCAAGCGATCCCAACGACGAATAGTTTTGAACGCTATCGCCAGCTCGCGAATGAAATGATGTTTTCTAAATCGATTCAAGAAGCATTCACGGTAGAGAAAGAAGAACCAAAAATTCGAGCCTCTTATGGTAATCATATTTGCGGACAAAGTGTGTTATTAGCGCGGCGTTTGACCGAAACAGGAATCCCTCTGGTGGGGGTTTGTTGTGCTGCTGGAGATCTGAACGGATCGGCGGGAGACCATTGGGATACCCATGGGAATAATTTTAATCGATTAAAAAACGATATGTTGCCCCCATTTGATCAGGCGTTT
>JAKBAI010000151.1 GCA_021809185.1 Planctomycetota bacterium | reverse complement strand
AGCAAGAATTTCGACGTCAATTCAATGAATTAATAAAGGAGAGAAACATGCCATTAGTTTCGAATTTTGAAAAGTTCATACTCCAAGAGGGATTTGATAAAGGAGAAAAACAGGGATTTGATAAAGGTGTCCAGCAAGGATATTATGAATTTTTACAAAGATATTTAAGAATCAAATACCCTGTGGAATATCAAGGATTGTTGGGGGAATTTACAAACAAACGATTGCGATTGAATGTAGGGTTGTTGGATCAAATCGAGGCAGCGAGTTCCTTGGATCAGATTCGCAAAATGCTGACGTTGGTTGCAGAAGATCTCCCACCCAACCCAACAGCGAATTGAGCTTATAATTGGGTTCGAAGCGATTGAAACTCACCTTGCTGTAATTTATCGAATTCAAAGTTAGGAGTAGATTGAGTGTGATCTCGATCTGCTTCTAACTTACCCTATTTTATAAACGAATATAACTAAGAAACCTCTGCCAATTTTTGAAATGAAACATCTAACTATTTAATTCCTTTTGCATTCATTCATATTTGAAACAGCTTAAATCTTTGGTAAGATTTCAAAATTCTTGCAAAATGTGGGCAAAAGCGCATTATGATTGAATTGAGAATTTAAACATAATAATAAGTCGATTTTTAAATAAAATAAGTATAATAATCAGCCCTGATATAAAGCGATTAGATATTCGGAATATCGTGTTAGGAAAAGATAGTTCGAGTTGATGATCTTGGAGATAATGAATGACGCTTGATAAGAAGTCAGAAAATGAAACAGAAAAGCCTGATACTATATCATCCAAAAGAGAATTCCATGAAACCATGGTGCAACCCAGTGATGTAGAGCATCAATCTCCGCCACCAATTTCTGAAGAATTACCGAAATCATCTGCTAAACAAAACGTGCTGGAAACAGCAGCATCCGTGAATTCAAAACCACCAAACGAAACAGGGTTTGCACCAGCAATGGTGGAAGGAGAAGTTGGTATACTTGGCCCATTTCGAATCGTAAAACAGTTAGGCAAGGGAGGGATGGGGGCGGTGTATGCCGCAATAGATACTCGTCTTGACCGCAAACTTGCCCTCAAAGTAATGTTGCCAGAATATGCCTTTAGCCCATCGGCACGAGAACGATTTTTGCGAGAGGCCCGCGCCGCGGCAAAGATAACTCATGATAATGTCGTTACTGTTTACGAAGCGGATGAGCGCGATGGCACTCCCTATATTGCAATGCAGTTTCTGCAAGGGTATCCTTTAGATGAATATGTGAAACGGAAAGGCTCTCCATCGATTTCACAAATTGTGCGGATTGCCAAAGAGACCTGCAATGGCTTAGCCGCAGCGCATAGTATTGGATTGGTCCATCGCGATATTAAACCAAGTAATCTGTGGCTGGAAGTCCCAAATGGTCGAGTAAAAGTTTTAGATTTTGGATTGGCCAAACCGATGAATTCCGGCACCAATATTACTATCGAAGGTGCGATTATAGGTACCCCTGCCTATATGAGCCCAGAACAAGCACAGGGGGAGGGGATCGATCATCGTACCGATATTTTCAGTTTAGGAGCAGTTTTATATCATCTTTGCACGGGAGAGTTGCCCTTCACGGGAGCAACAACAATGGCGATGTTAATCGCTCTAAGCACCAAAGAACCAAAGCCGATCAGAGATCTCAACTCAGAGGTGCCTGAGACTCTGGCCAAGCTAATCCATCAGATGTTAGCAAAGTCGGTCGAAGCACGTCCCAAAAACACAGCGGAAATTATTAAACGACTTCGAAATATCAACGAATCGAAGCAGGCCCCGATTATTTCTATGGGGGAAATATCTCTTTCTGCCCCCCAAGCAACACCTTCTTCTGCCATTCAGTCTGGCCCTGTTCTACCTGAAGTCATTTCAATGCCATTAGAAATCTCTTCCTTAGAACAATCGAATCCTTTCGAGCATCTCGATCAACCCAAAAAGCCATCTACCCCCACTCGACTTTCTGGTCCGAGTGCTTCATCGACCGCTATACCAACGATAAAAAAAACTTTAAGCTCCATTAAAGAGCCTAGATTGATCAAAACCGAGGAAATGAATCAGAACCAGGTTTCTGAAGAAACGCCAATTCTCAAAGGGAAAAAGAAAAAAAATAAAAAAAAGAAAACCGATCTCGATCAGTGGATTATGATTACGCAATGGGGCGCTGCTGCTCTCGGTGCTTTACTTATCATTTCGCTCTGTATTCGTGTTTTTGTTAAACACAAAGATAGTTCGACCGCCACTGACTCGGATGAAACGAAAGTGGTAGATAAATCGAAGACAGGATATTCTTCAACCGCAAGTTCCAGAAAGCAAAAAGAGGAAAGAGACGCAGCAGATTATGTTTTCTTTGTTGGGGGATCTCTGCGTATCAATGGTAATAATCTCAATCTTCGAAACGCCTCGGATCTTCCTAGAAATGATTTTGTTATTTCGGAAATCAATTTGCGATTTAATAAACTCATTTCTGATGAAGGGCTGAGCCACTTTAAGAAGTGTGATTCGTTAATCGCTTGCGATTTGGATAGTACCCCTATCTCAGATCAAGGGCTTGAAAATCTCAAGAATTGCCAGAAATTAACGATTTTGAATTTAAACGGAACATCGGTTACCGATTCTGGGTTGCCGATTCTTAAGCAATTTTCTGAGCTTCATGAGCTGATATTAAGTAATACCGCTATTTCCGACCAAGGGCTTATTCAATTAAAAGAGTGTCCGGAATTGGCGATTTTGAATCTGGCCGGTAGCAAAATTACTGATCAGGGTATACTGAATTTCAAAGACAATGATCATTTAAAATCTTTGAACTTGAAGTCGACTCCAATTACGGATGAAAGTATCCGTGTGCTACAAAGTTGCAAATCACTCCAATACTTGAACGTCCAACAAACAAAAGTTACCTTTAACGCCCTGGGAACATTTCATAATAGTCTCCCCGAATGTAAAATTGAACATGACGAAGGGGTCATCCAACCTTAATAATTACGAAATTGTCTCGAATGTTATTGGTAATTTTTCTATTTCCCTAAACCCATTTTCTTCCTTTTTTAATTTTTTGTAAAGGCAGAAATTGGGTTTTGGCTTTCAATCAAGAAAATTTAGGTGCAGAAAGATCACAGAGAAAACCCTTCAGGGGATCGTACCATGAAGGGGTAAATCTGGAATCAATGTGGCTAAAATCCAAGAATAGAAACCGATTGAAGACATCAACCAATTTGTAAAATCATCGACCTATCTTTGCATTTCTCTATTCTTTCTGTGTTCTAACTTCGCTAAAATTTGGCTAAACTTTATAAATCTCCGGATCACTAAAGATAATCTTACTTATTTCATTTTGGAGATTGTTTAAGAGAAGTACTTGGTATTTCGGTGATGAAAGTCATTCGATGGATGAATCGAAATTATTGAGCGATCCAATTCATTTCCAATTCTGTTTTTTCTCCATTCGATCAATAGGATCTCTTGTTTCTGCTAATGGAATTATCTATTTTAAAATTGGTGTATTGAGTCAGATAATCGGTATGAATCATAGAATAAGGGTCTATTAGATTAATTCAAATCTACCAGCGAAATGAGCGATTTTTAAGGAATTCGAGAGAGAACTTCGCGTTTAAATGAGAATAATCACTCAAAAATGAAAATCGAGAAGATCTTAATTTTCAGAAGAATATGTTAGAAATCGTGTTGAGGTATAACAAAATCGATCAGAAAGATTAATTCCAGAAAAATCGAAAAATGGTCAAAATCTATTATTAGTTAGCGATGTCAAAGAAAATATCTAGCGGAGCGAGAATATGTCTGACAAGACTCGATCAGAAGAGAATGGGGGAAAATCTGAAAATAATTCAGCGAATCAAATTGGGAACAACACCATTGCTCAGCCCGCGCTGGGAGCGATAACGGCTCCCCACTTATCTTCAGGAGCAAATCCTCTCCATGAGACCCAAGCTCCAATATCTCAGGGAAATTCTCGAAGCATGATCGGTTTCAGTCCGCCAATCAAAGAAGGGGAAGTTGGGGTATTGGGACCATTTCGGATCGTGAAAGAACTTGGCAGAGGGGGGATGGGGGCGGTGTATGCCGCGATTGATACTCGACTAGAACGGAAATTGGCATTGAAGGTCATTCTCCCAGAATTTTGGGAAAATGAAAATGCGCGCGAGCGATTTCTCCGGGAAGCACGAGCGGCAGCAAAAGTTATCCACGATCATGTAGTAACGGTGTACGAAGCAGATGAAAAGGATGGGGTCCCGTATATTGCCATGCAATATTTGCATGGCTATTCGCTAGATGAATATCTGAAAAAGAAGGGGCGATTAGGCATTTCCCAGGTGATCAAAATAATCCGAGAAGCGAGTAGTGGCTTAGCTGCGGCCCATCGGATCGGATTGGTACATCGAGATATCAAACCGAGTAATTTGTGGCTAGAAGCCCCGCATGGTCGTGTGAAGATATTGGATTTTGGGTTAGCCAAACCGATGGATTCTGCGACTGAAATAACTCGGAGTGGTGCCATTATCGGTACACCTGCATACATGAGTCCGGAACAGGCGCGTGGAGAGAAAGTCGATCACCGCACCGATATCTTCAGTTTAGGCGCAGTTTTTTATCAGCTTTGTACAGGGATTTTACCCTTTGATGGGCCAACTACCATGGCGGTATTAATGGCACTAGGATCCGAAGAACCGAAATCGATTCGTATCCACAATCCAGAAGTTTCTGACTCGATCGATCGACTCGTACAAAAAATGTTGGCAAAAAAAGCGCAGGAGCGACCGCAATCCGCTTTGGAAATTATCAAGCAATTACGCAGTATCACGCATGAATCTGAACCTACGCAGATAGCTTTACAAAAGTCAAATCCTGACCAAAACCATTCACTTTCAAATCATATTACTCCAAAACATCTCGCTTCGGACCTTCTTACTTCAGATTTGAACACTACAGATGTAAACCAAGCGAAGATCGTTTCCTCTCCATCGGATATTAGTCCGAAGGGCGAACCCCTAGCCAGAAATTCTGAAACGAATCCCTTTGCAGAGGCGATATTGGGAACTACCGAAGTCGATCATCCCAAAATACTCGAACCTAAAAGACCTTCCAAGAATCTTTCTTCTTCCAAAATCGGCGATCACCAACCTACCGATCGAAATCAAAGCACCATGCAAAACTTGGAGGATAAAAAAAGCCTCCGCTGGCTCTGGCCACTAGCGGCTGGACTATTTATTTTACTTGTTGGGTTTGGAATTCTAATATTTTCAAAATCACCGACCAACTCCAATCCCCAGTCTCGATCTGAAGAGCATTTGCGAGAAGATCCTACGGAAGGACCTACGGAGAAGATAACCACGACTCGAAAGGTCGATACCTCGTTGCCATCGATTCAAAAAAATAAGGATGCCAGCTCGTTTTCAACGGATCGTCAAGCCGCGGAATATGTTCTTTCGGTCGGGGGATCGATCCGTATTTTGGGGAAGAATTCAAACAACGAAATCAGCAACGCCCGCGATTTACCAAAAGACGACTTTTCTATATCGAGTATCGATTTTCATGAAAATAAGAACCTCTCTACAAAAAATTTCGAGGTTTTCCAAGGATGTAAAGAAATTAGAAATCTACTTTTGAGTAATACCAATATTTCCGATCAATCTCTTATCAACTTTAAACATTGCCAGAATCTAGAAGTTTTGCAGATCGAGAACACCGATATTTCAGATAATGGCATTATTCATTTTGCCACTTGTTCAAACTTAAATCAACTCTTTGCCGCGAATACCAAAATAAGCGATAACGGTTTATCCATTTTCAAAGAGTGCAAGAAGATCGAGAGTCTCCAACTTGGAAATACGCATCTGAGCGATAAAGGGCTAGCAAATTTCCAGGGATGCGTTGATCTGAGATCGCTGTATTTGCTATCTGGCAATATAACCGATGAGGGCATGGCAAACTTCAAAGATTCAAAAATGCTTACCACCCTTTATATCTATAATGCAAAATTAACGGATATCGGACTTGCTTACTTTAAGGGCTGTAACCAGTTGAACCAATTATGGTTACCCCATAGCAAAATTACCGATCAAGGATTGAAGATTTTTAAGAATTGCCGGCAATTGGAAACGATTAATCTAGAATCAACCCTGATTACGGATGAGGGATTGGCTTTCTTCAAAGACTTTACTCATATAAATGTATTTTATCTCGGTTCGACCAAAATATCGGATAAAGGCCTTCTAAATTTGGAAAAATGTAAGGACTTGATTCTTCTCTATTTAAGTGATACTCAAATTAGCGATAAAGGATTGGAGTTTCTTCAAACATTCACCAAACTCACTTATCTCGATTTGGATAATGTGAATATTTCGACTAAAGCCTTAGAAAAGTTCCGGAATCAGCTGCCGCAATGTAAGATCAAGTTTGACGGGCATGTGATCGAGGGAAAACGGTAAGACTACCTAAGATCCCGTTTGAGAAGTTGATATGATTTAGTTGCGATTTGTGGTAACCTTATTGCGACGAGATTATTTCTTTGTTCTGATCCTATCTTTCTAGACTATCATTCTAAGCTTTATTTCTAGACTAGACTCGAAGTCATTTTACTAGAACCCCAGAAATAATGATTGCATGGCATCAAAACTTTCGAAAAAAAAAAAATCCTGCAAGCCGTTCCCTATTTGCTTATATCAATAATAAAATAGATGGAGAGAAGATAAATAAACAATATCAGAGGTTAATAAAAAAGAGAGGTTGAGAATAATCTCAACCTCGAAAGATGGTATTTCTAAGATTATAGAAATCAAGCGATTTCTGATGGATCAACTAGTCTAACTTAACCGTAACGGTTTTGAGTTCGGTATAGTGTTCTAAAGCCGATTCGCCATTTTCGCGGCCTTGGCCAGACATCTTGAAGCCACCGAATGGGGTATTGGTATCAACGATATGATAACAGTTCACCCAGATAGTTCCTGCTTTAATCGCACGAGCATACGAGTGGGCTTTATTGATATCTTTAGTCCATACTCCTGCTGCTAAACCATAATTGGTATTATTGGCACGCTCAACTAATTCTCCCATTTCTTTGAACGGTAGAATACTAACCACCGGCCCAAAGATTTCATCTTTGGCAATAGCCATATCATCTTTAACATTGTCAAAAATGGCCGGGGAGACATAGAAACCATCTTTTCCGACTCGTTCGCCACCAACAACTAGCTTAGCCCCCTGCTTTTGCCCAAGCTGAATGTAACCCAAAATTTTATCGAGCTGTTCCTGAGATACTTGCGGACCTTGTTGAGTCGAATCTTCGAGAGGGTCTCCCAGAACACGTTTTTTCGCTTTTTCTGCCATTCGATCCACAAATTCTTTATGGATCTTTTCTTCAACAAACAATCGACTACCTGCGGTGCAACATTGACCACAATGGAAATAAATGGCATGGAAGGCCCCTTCAACGGCCTGATTCAAATCGGCATCGGCAAAAATAACATTTGGACTTTTGCCGCCCAATTCGAATGTCGTTCGTTTTAAGGAATCTGCCGCATTTTTCTGAATGATTTTCGCCGTATCGACGTGGCCAGTGAAAGCGATCTTATCGATCCCAGGATGAACTACCATCGCATGCCCGGTGGTTTCTCCTAACCCTTGCAGAATATTGACAACCCCTGGCGGGAAACCAACTTCGATCGCTAATTCCCCCAAACGCATCGCCGAAAGCGGCGTCTGTTCTGCGCATTTCATAACAACAGTGTTTCCACAAGCGAGAGCGGGGCCCCATTTCCACGCGAGCATCAAAAGTGGGAAGTTCCAGGGAATAATCTGCCCGACAACACCTACCGGTTGCCGCAGAGTATAGCAGAGAAAGTTGCCACGAACAGGGATCGTACGCCCTTCGATCTTATCGGCCCAACCCGCATAATATCGTAGAGTATTGATAACTCCAGTAATATCTCCCCGGGAATCGGTGATGGTCTTACCGCAATTATAAGATTCCAAAATAGCAAGCTCACCCGCTTCTTGTTCGATGCGATCGGCCAATTTATAAAGCAATCGACCACGGTCTGCGGCATCCATCCGGCTCCATGACCCGGTTTCTAACGCGCGCCGAGCGCATTTGACCGCATTATCCACATCTTTAGTTGTGGCATGAGGTACTTTGGCAATCACTTCCCCTGTGGATGGATTATAGGTCTCAAAGGTGCCACCATCCGAAGCATCTACCCATTCGTTATTGATTAATAATTTGTTCAGACGAATTTTTGGCGCTGATTTTGTTGTTTTACCAGCTGTTGCCGTTACCATGGTTGTATCCTCAAAATAGTGTTGAAGAGGAGATTATGAAGTCCAGTCCATAATCTATATCTTTATCCTAGATAGAGTTTTTCTCTGGACAAGAGGGATTTTGAGAAATAATTCTCGCTATTTTTCCCATTCGATGTTTACTGAAATCGACTTGGCGATACCTCATGAATTCCTAAAACCTTCATCATTATTATCGGAAATGATCAATAGAAGCTCGATTTTTTTTGGTGAATCGAGCTTCGGATCTATTTTGATTTCTGTTGCTAAGGGGAAGATTTGAAAAAAAGAATTTGGGTCTTTGAATATATTACTTCACTTCTCCGTTGGCGGAGCGATTCAAATGAAGCAAAGAATTTAGCATCCTTCGCGAATGAAGGAGAAAAGATGCTTCAAGCTATCACAGAAGATTTTCAACAATTGGCCAATTGGGATGTTCACCATGAGTTTCGATGCGATTTTCATCTACCCAGCGATTTCCCGTGGCCCTCGCTGGATTCTTCTTCGCTTGGTTCCGTTCCCTCAAAGGGTTCCTTTTCTCAATGGATTCGTTCCTTTGATGCTATTTTCCTGATTGCACCAGAAACCGCGGGGATTTTATATCAGCTTGCCAAAGCCGTTCATGATGCTGGAGGCAAGTTAATCGGGTCATCTCCCGACTCGATTCGCAAAACAGCAGATAAGAAACTGCTTGCCGATTATTGGCTGGAACGAGGGGTTCCCACCCCGCCCACCTGGATTTGGGGAAGTGAACCTGCCAATTTGTTCCCGGTCATCTACAAAGAGCGTGCGAGCTGCGGCAGTGATGGATTCCATATTGTTTCTTCGCAACAAGATTATTTAACTATTCTCCAAAAAGAGTCGTCAGCGCAAATAAAACCGGATCGGATCGTTCAACCTTACTTAGAGGGGATTCATGCCAGTGTTTCGTTGCTGATCGGTCCTAAAGAAACGATCCCCCTCTTAGCGGGGGAACAATTGTTTACAAAAGATCACCAGTATTCGGGAGGTAATATTCCGCTCAATCCTCCTCTTTCACAACGAGCCATCGCTCTGGCCTTAGCAGCGGTAACGGGGATTACCGGTCTCCAAGGTTTCGTTGGGCTAGATATGATCCTTGGAAAAACCGATTATGTTTTAGAGATCAATCCCCGCTTAACAAGTTCTTATCTCGGTTTGCGACAGATTGCCAAATTCAATCTTGCTGAAGCAATCCTCGAGGTTGCCTCTGGCGAGCAAATCCCCTCTCTGCTTTGGCAAGAGGAAGACATCACTTTTCAGGTTCTTTAGATCAAAAATAATTACGCAATATTATTAATGCCGGGAGAGATGGTTGTGACATGATCCTGGGTATACATATATACCCTCCGCTGACTCTCTGATTCGAGGTAAGACAAACGGTTCTTCAACGGACTTTACTCCCTGGCTTGGCAAATCTAGACTCAAAGATAGATGTGAATTGCTTTTTGAGCAAATACTCGATCACGACTCGCGGCATCGCGCGAAGAGGGGTGCATCTTTCTAAGGAATCGTTCTTTAAGGGATTTTGTGCTAATATAGTCAAAACTTATAAAAATAGAACGATCAAGGAAACTTGTTAGAATATCCTGGTAATTAGTTGAAAATTATTTAACAGAAGGTGCCGAAAGGATCTTTTAATTGTAAAACGATTTGAGCTGCATCCTGAAGTTCTGGGGAATATGGATTTATCGAAAGTCGATTAAATTTGTAAAAGATTCGTAAATCATATTTTTGGAGAGAAATTTATGTCCATGGTTTTAAGATGTCCTGATTGTAAAAACCCTTTTCGTGCTCCTGAGAATGCAGAAGGGAAAAAGGTCAGATGTCCACATTGCCAAGCCGTAATCCGTGTCCCCGTAACTGGTCTTTCTCCTGTTTCAACGGCGGATATTCATCTTAGTGCCGATGTTAACACTGATATCAATTCCAAAACCAATTCGAATAAAAACCCGAAAATCGGCTCAGTACCTGAAGTAACCGTCCTAGAATCAAAAAGCGAACTTACTCCCATCCAATCAGATTCGACCCCATTTCTTGAATTGATCGACTCCCATAATAACTCTAGGAAAAAGTCAGATACCACGTCGCAAAATTCGAAAGATGCTCAAACTCAGCACTCGAAACAGCACCTACCAGAAGAGTTGGAAGAGGTATTCTTAGATTCCCCATCGGATTCCAAGTTGAAAGTCCCGGCAAAAGCGGTTGATCCCGCTCTGCGAAGCGAATGGGATGAAGAGATAAATCAGGATCGAGAATCGGATCACCGTGATGGACCAAAACACGAAAAGCGAGGGCATTTTCAGAGAAAAAATCTCCCAGAAAAGCAACCTTCGAAAATCGGCTATCGCCTCCAGGATTCAGCAAAAAATGTTAGGGGTCATCGAGATCTTGATAAATCCGAACAAACGGATCATTCGAACTATAGTGAATCGAAAAAAGAGAATTGGAAGGATGTGGCACGAGGAATTCAAGCGATTCGAACCAGCTACACCATCGTATGGGGGGTCTTATTGATCTTAATCCCGCTTTATGTATTGATTACATCTGGGGATCCTTTAAACTTAAAAGCTCTGCATGGAGTCATTTTTTCTGAATCTCTAGTTACTGAAATAACAATCTTCTTGAGTTTTATTGCCATCTGTTTTTGGATAATTCTTGGATTTATGGCTCGTTTGAGCTGGCTAAAGTCTACGAAGCTACTCCCATCGAAATCGTTTTCGGTGCTTCATCTGATTACTTATTTGCTAATGATTTTTAGTTTGGGGATTTTGTTTTTGCTCTTTTATGATTCCCGAGTCGATCAAAGTTTTAGAAGGTCTTATGATCGAGCTCAAATGGGTGGGATAATTATCCTCGTTACTCTTTTCTTTTATCTGATTACAGAAATAATGCACATAGCGGTTTTGGCCAAAATTGCAGTATATTTTCAAAACTCCGCTTGGATAACTCGCATTGCCTGCATGTTCATCTCTATTTTGACACCCTTCTTTTTAATAGGATTGCTCGATCTGATTTTCCGAGATGATATTGATATGGCCAATCGAAGAGACCCATTCCGCGCGAATAATTTAGCTAACTTAAATCAGAGGGGGAATTGGAACTTACAGAATAAGAGCGAACTGGCGATTGAAATCACTAAAATACTAGAGATCGTATTTTTTCTGATTTACATGGTAGGATTTATGGGTTTGACTTATTTTTACTTTTCTTTAACTAGTTCTATGCTAAAGAAACTGAACCCAATCAAGTCTAAAAATCGAAAAGCGCGAATCGCAGATGAAAATAAGAAAGAAGACGACGAAGAAGATGAGGATGAAGAAGAGGAAGTAAAAAAACGTTAATCATCTTCTCTTTCATCGAATGGCACTATCAAACTTCGGTCTGTTTGGTTTATCCTAAATCAGATGAATCCATTGAACTTATTTCGGTGATCACAACTGCTTTTCTGCCAATTCGATAGCACGTAGAAGTCCCATGGCTTTATTCATCGTCTCCTGATATTCCATTTCTGGATTGCTATCGGCAACGATTCCTGCACCAGCTTGAACGTAAGCAGTCTGGCCTAATAGAACGATGGTGCGTAGAGCAATGCAAGTATCCATATTGCCAGTAAAATCGATGTAGCCAATGGCACCGCCGTAAGGCCCGCGCCGATGGGGTTCCAGTTCATCGATAATTTGCATGGCACGCACTTTTGGTGCTCCCGAAAGTGTGCCAGCGGGGAGACACGAGCGCAAGGCATCTAGACAGGAACGGTTTGGCAGAAGTTTTCCTGTAACGGTGCTGGAAATATGCATTACATGGCTATAGTATTCGACCGTAAGGAGATCATGTAATCGGACCGAACCGAATTGGCTAATTCGACCAACATCATTTCGACCCAGATCGACCAGCATGTAATGTTCTGCTAATTCTTTGGGATCCGATAACAAATCTGCTTCCAAAAGCTTATCTTCGCTGGGTGTTTTACCCCGTTTTCTGGTCCCTGCCAATGGCCGAGTAGTAATTTCATCCTCATATACACGAACCATAATTTCTGGCGAACTACCAATCAAATAACTCTGCCCGGATTTAATATAAAACATAAACGGAGATGGATTCAAAACACGCAATGCTCGATAAATATCAAAACTGCGCGCGGTGGTTAAAGTTTGCAATCGTTGGCTAAGGACCACCTGGAAAATATCCCCAGAGAGGATGTATTGTTTCGCTTTCTCGACCACTTCGCAAAATTCATTTTTTGTAAAATTCGAGCTGATTTCAGATTCGAACTGGCCGGTGCAATCAATGTCGGTAATCTGTAAATCGGCTTCGCGTTGTTGCAATTGTTCTACCGATCGGTCGATTTGCCGGCAGGCACGTTGATAGGAACCTTCTAGATCGTTTGGATCAACATGAGCGACGCTCACTACTTTGACGGTTTTTTGAATATGATCAAAAATAATCATTTGATCGTAAAAACCAAAACTAAAATCGGGTAGATGACGATCATCTGGGGGTGAAGAAGGGAGATTTTCGACATATCGAACCGAATCGTATGCAGCATATCCAACGGCACCGCCTGTAAATCGTGGTAATCCTCCTAGAACAGGAGAGCGGTATTGATCAAGCAGTTTTTGCAGTTCACTCAGAGGATCATCCGCATTGTATTCCTGTTTCCTTTTGCCGGGCCTATCCTCTTGAATAATAATTTTTTTGCCGAATGCTTGGAAGCGTAGAAATGGGGAAGTGCCAAGAAAACTGTATCGGCCATGCCTTTCCCCGCCAATAACACTCTCGAATAGAAAAGCGGATCCCTCTTCCTGGATCTTGCAGAAGGCACTTACGGGGGTCAATAAATCGCTCATAAGCTGACGATAAACCGGAACCATATTATAAGATTTCGCCAGGTCAACAAACTCATCGAACGCAGGAAAATAACGCAAGAAAATACTCTCCATCTTATGTATCGCTATCGGGATGTACTAACCCAAACGCTTATCACCAAACCATCTTTCGATCTGAAATCGTTTGCTCTGGATCATTTGATGGAAGTTACCATCACTTTTACTCATTTACTTTTTAGAGTCTTTAGTGCCCTCGAGAATTAGCTCCACCAAACACAAATACTCTAAGAATCATTAACAATCATAATAATGACAAGATTTTAATCATTGAGAATGATCCACCAGAATCAGCTATTCCCACTTATAAATCTCGAAAAATCGGATGAATTCCTTCATGATTTCAGCAATTCCCTCTACTTCCTGTATTTATTCTAGATTATTGACA
>JAKBAI010000150.1 GCA_021809185.1 Planctomycetota bacterium | reverse complement strand
CAGCAACGTGGCTTAGGGATGGTGCCGCAATGGTATCAGATTCCGGTTTTCTATTTTACCAATCCGCAATGCGTTATTGGAAACGGCGATTCTGTCTACGCCCCTCTGGGTTGCCAAGAGCTGGATTATGAACTAGAACTAGCATGTATTATTGGTAAATCGGCAAAGAATTTGCCTGCCGATGATAGTGTTTGGGAGTATGTCGCTGGCTTTACCATTATGAACGATTGGAGTGCCCGCGATATTCAACGTGCCGAAATGGCGGTCGGTCTAGGTCCGAGCAAAGGGAAAGATTTTGCAACTTCGCTAGGCCCGAAATGGGTGAGTCTCGATGAACTCTGGCCTTTTTATCGAGATGGGCGGTTTCATTTGGAGATGACTGCTCGTGTCAATCAAAAATTATATTCGCAAGGTAATTCTGGACAGATGTACTGGACATGGCCTCAACTCATTGCTCATGCCAGCAGAGATGCCGAACTCATTCCGGGGGATGTGCTTGGCTCAGGTACCGTTGGCAGCGGTTGTATTCTGGAACTCACCCCACAAAAAGTAGGAGGTTGGCTTAAGCCTGGGGATATCGTCGACCTGGAAATCGAAGCCCTGGGAAAATTAAGCAATACTGTTATTGCTCGCCCTTAGGAGAAAATCTTTAATCGCTATGAGGTTACTTTGTTCTACTATTATTCTAAGGATTTTCTTAAACTGAATGATAAGACAACAACTGAAAATGGGGACTTGAGATTACGAGAGGACTTCCAAGATTTTCGGATATAAAAAATTGAGATCAAGAATTAAAAAAATGAGATAAAGAAAAATTAAAAAACCTCCACCTATGCCGTGTGCGACGCTTTGGGAACCCGTTGTTAAAGTTGGGGTGCCGCAGGTTTGGGTATCTGGATCCCACTACAATTCTATCCTGAGATAAATCTCCGAATAGAGATGGGCTTGCAATTGCCAAACTCCTATATTGGCCCCCTACAGGTTCATATCGGTTCGCCAAAAGACAACGCCTCAATCACGAACATCGCAGAGGTAATTGAATTATACGATCAAAACAGAATTTTGGCAAGCGCTACTTGCTTGGATTACATCAGGATTGAAGAAACATTTTTTTATATAAAACTTAAAAATAACAGTTTCAAAAGCAAATTTTCTATCGAGAACCGGTCAAGCATTTTATTTCGAAGGAATCAGATTTCTTTAAATCGGCTCAGAAAGCAATTTCATTTTGGGTGAACTTAATCTGGCAAAGTTTTTCGGGAATTGCTTGACTCCCTGGTAGCAATGCTTATCTCTAATCTTATGAGAGATTACCAGCAAATTGAAGTTGGGATAATCAATTGGTGTTACAACTGTATGACTATCAATCTCAGAAATATTCCGATATATTCAGAAATAAAGAAAATATAGAAGTAAAGGAAAATAAATTTATGGCATTCGTCGCAGCGATTTTTGGTGGATTATTAATTTTACTCGGTTTAGTAGGATACATGCAGCCCGAATTGATGGGTACTGTTGGTGAAAAAGGGACATCGGTAACTGCGTTAATTCCTGCTTTTTTTGGGGGAATAATCGAGATTTGCGGACTGCTAACGATCATGAAACCAAACTTGCGAAAACATACGATGCACGCTGCTGCGGCAATCGGTTTGCTAGGGTTTCTTGGAGCGGTCATGCGCCCGGTTTCTAAACTCATGAAAGGGGAATCGCTCGATTTTAATACCGCAGCGGTCCGGTCGATCATTATCATGGCGGTGCTTTGTCTTATTTTTGTTGGCTTATGTGTCAAATCTTTTGTGGATGCACGCAAGGCGAGAAAGAATACCCCAACGAACTAATCGTTTCCAATCTAATTCTGAAATGTTGTGAACCTGTAAAATCGGATTTATCTCTTATTTATCTACTTAAAAATCGGTAGAGGATGAGTTTTAGAATTTTCCATTCCTAAGATCGACTCTATTATGGAAATTCGATCGGCTCAAACTGATTTTGTATGGTGGCTTTTTGCGAAATGACTTTGGGGTCGAACTTTATAGAACGGTTTGCCCCAATTTGTCGTGTATGGCGTTTCCCTCTATTCCCACCATTGTTTTCCATTTTAACTGCATGTAACTCCAATTATTTTATTGATCTTCTTTGAGTTAAGGAATCGTCTCTATGGCATCCATTCTCCCATTTCAATCGGCCATTGTCACCGGGGCTTCCAGTGGGATTGGCTATCAATTAGCGTATCAGCTCGGGATGAGTGGTGTTTCATTGGGTTTGATCGCGCGCCGATTAGATCCTCTTTTGCAGTTAGCCGATAAAATCAAGCAAGACCGCCAAAAGCAGATAGCGAATTCGAATTCTATAACCTCTTTAGGTGAGTCACAAACCACCATTTCATCCGAAGTTCCTGTTTATTGCCGATCGATGGATGTAACTTGTCGAGACGACATGTTATCAACGATTCATGAGCTTCAAGATAAGTTAGGGGGGTGTGAATTATTGATTGCCAATGCAGGTGTTGGTAGTGGCAATAGCGGAGATAATTTGAATTTGCGTGGTGCCGAACAGGTAATTCGCGTCAATCTATTGGGAGTGATGAATTCTATTCAAGGGGTATTACCGCAAATGTTACGCAATCATAGAGGACAGATTGTTGCCATCTCCAGCATAGCCTCAATTAAAGGGGTGCCGGGGGCCGCGGCATATTGTGCCTCGAAAGCGGCGGTCAATGCCTATATGGAAAGTCTGAGAATTGAACACTATGGCAGTGGTGTTTCCTTCCAGACGATTTGCCCCGGTTTTATTGATACACCAATGACCAAAAAAAACAAAAAAATGTTCCTGGTTATGACCCCTGAACGAGCTGCGCAAAAAATAATCCGGGCAATCCAAAAAAAGAAGAAATTTTATGCTTTTCCCTGGTCAACTCATCGTTTAATGCGTCTTACGTACTGGTTACCCGATTGGTTGCTTCATCGTACGATGCCAAATGAGATAGGAGGAGTCGGAGCAGACTAGATTCCGTTTGCAAAAATGCAGAAATAGAATCGATTTCAAATATAAATCTTGAACCATGAAAAAGGGAATTCTTAGCTGAATTAACCCAGGTGACTTTGTGCTACAATTCTATAGTTTAATCGAATACGATATTTTGAAGTATTATTTGAACTCTATTTTCTGAATCGGATCGAATTATAGTCCCGCAAAATATTTTTTCTTGAAAAGACCGATGAGCAGCTCGTCGATGTGGATTCTTAGATGCGGATTCTTAGATGCGGATTCTTCGCTTGAAGTTAAAATCAAAAAAGCAAAGTTAGCTCGCAGACGATCGATTCAAAATGCAATAAAATATAAAATAGGATGCAAAAGTTGAAATAAAAATCCCCCCATCTAATCTTTCCCTGAAAGGGGCACGAATCATGTTATCTCTAAACCAATTATCTCTTAACCAGGTCTCGTTTTTTCGCTTGGGAACGCTTACTCTGTTCCTGGGAATATGTTTTTTCATCGCCGATTTTCAGAATCGTCCAAGTTTATTTTCAAATGCTCTAGCTTCAGAAAATCAAGAAGATGCAAAAATCGATTATTTGAATAAAAATATACTGAAAAAAAGTATACTTAAAGAGACCGCACCGAAGTCGAATCGATGGTCGAATTCGAGTTCAGAATCGGCAATAGCTTATCCAAGTGGTCAAACAAAAAATATTGGAGCGACCGCTCTTGAAATTCTCTGGCCGCAACAGCGGCAAGCATTTTATACCTCAGAGCCGATTGAAATAGCTGTTGTCGGTCTACCGGCCAACTCAACCGCTCAACTTAAATTAATTCCGGAAAAACCCACCGCGGAAATAGTCGAATGGACTGTCCGCGGGGATGGAAATACAAAAACATTTACGATTCCCAAATATAGTTTAGCGCCAAATGTCTATCAGGTAAATTTATCTGGAAAAGCAATGGGTAAATTAACCGTTTCTTCTGGTGTTTATCGATCTCCGCTGCTATTGTCGCAGATGGGGCCGCAACCCCCCGAAGGCGGTGCCAATTTCTTTTATGGAAACGCTTTTGAATTTGGCATTTATAACAATCGTGGGTTACCTGAAATCGATATTCGTACCAAGAAATCGAGGATTTCTGGAAGTCTCGAAAAGAATATAGCCCAAGATTTTCCGGAAATCCACTATATGTATTGGACCGGATATGTCACCCATAAACCGTTTGGAGATGAGAAGAGTTGGGGAGCGGAATCGATGCATGAGGCGATGCGGCTTCTTAATTTTGCAACCGCTCATCGGCTGCGCCGATTTGGTCCCCATCTTCACGCTTTAGGACCGATCGATGAACCGGGCTTGGGTTGGGGGAGAACACCAGCAGGGGGAATGGCGACAGGATTTCCAGATTGGGATGAAGAGCAATGGTATCGCCAACGCGGTTGGGATTTTACCGATGATCCGGGATCCCGTTCGCGCGAAGATTGGCTGAAATATTTGAAAATTCGCTGTGCCACCATTAAGGATAATTATGCCCAAGCAAAGAAAGATATTCATTCGGTTTGGCCAGAGATAAGATGGTCCGGAGATTTATACGCCCCTCTTGCGATTTTAGATGGGACCGATCCTTTGAACCAGCAGGTGAACGATATTCCTGCTTCCCATGTCTTTTTTGATTTCTTTGGCGGCCCACTTTCGATCAATGGGCAAATCTATCTTGAAAAAGCTCACAATCCTCTTTGTAAAATCGCTCATGCGATGAATGGCCAACTAGTGAATACGCAAAACGAAGATCCAAAACCGCTTTATCATATGTTAATGAATCAGATGTTGACGGCCGGGATTCACAGCAACTGGTGGTTGAATCTCTCCTCGAAATTGAAAAAAGAGGATATTGCAGCAATCAATGAACCAGCGGAGCGGCTTGGCCCTTTGTTTCATGAAATGAATTCTACCCAACAAGATATGGCGATTTTATGGAGTTTCACCGAATTGGGCATGCGCTGTAAAGAAGTGACGAAGCAAGAAGCAAAAAAGAAGACTGGGGAACAGATCAAATTGTTGATCCCTTTTCCGGAAAAGAACGAAATGAAAAAAGGCGAATTGGAAACAAACGGTTACGAAGTGGGAAATACTTATGTCAACCAGATTATTGGCACTCATCAGGTACTGCGCCGAGCTGGGTATTCCGCTCATGTTTTACATGAACGAATTCTACCTTCCGGAGTTCTCAAACGCTATAAAACGTTATGGATTGTTGGTCAAACTTTTGATCTACCAAACGAGATTCAAAAATCGATCGATGTTTTCGTTGCGAACGGTGGGCGCGTCATTGTCGATCCCTCAACAAAGATCAAAATCCCTGGCGCCCTTGTCGCTAATATTCATCTCGATGCCAATACTATAAGACAACATCATGTCCGACAAAAGTTAGATGAAGAAAAAGCGACCAGCAAACGGGCGAAGAGTTTAGTCAATACGATCTTATACAACAACCGAATGCATGAGTTAGCGGTACCAGCTACCAAAGAAGTTCTAAAGCAAATCAAAGTCAAGCCTATCTTTAAGAGTGATGATCTAAATATTGTAGCGGAGAGGATGACTGCGGGCGAGGGGGAATTGATCATGATTCAAAATGCTCATCAGAACATCCCCGCAGGGCCTGAGGGGGAGAGTGTGCCGATGTATAATTATGTCAAAGCCGATCTCTCTTTTTCATTGCCGGGTATCGATCCGAAATCAGCAGTCTATCTGGTGGAAGGGGTTGATTGGAAATCATCACGCCATTTAGAAAAGTTAACCGCTCCATTGCAAATGCCTTTCGCCGCTGGCGAAATGAAGCTCTTTTTGATTGCCCCTCGCGACCCGCAAGGATTTACTATCCAAGCTAAACAGCAAGGTCATTTTTTGCAGGTGGAAGCTAGCCTCAACCAGGTTAAAATGCCATGGCCATTTCAGCTGACTATCACTCGTTCCGATGGAAGTAAATTGTATCAGGTATATCGGGCAACCAATCAAGAAGGAACTTATCGTGAATCTTTCCCGATCGGAGTGAATCTCTCATCAGGGCCAGTTATTCTCCAGCTCAAAAGTGTTGTGGGATCATACCAGAGCGAAGCGAAAGTCGTCCTAAATTCGAATAAGGTGATGCCTTTGTCGGTAGATGATCCTGTTCGAATTTTTGATCAAGAAAAGATCGAATCCTTTTTGAAATCGAAGCCAGAAATAGTGATTGCCCTCGCTAAATCAGAATTCCAACCACAAGCCAATGAGCTGCAACAACTCCTAACCAAAAAAGGCCTCAAAGTTTCGATTCGACCGGAATCCGAAGTTATATATAAACGAAAATTCCCCGTTGTTTGGGATCCCTATGTTAACGTCTACTCTGCAGATCCCAGTACAGAGCAAAAAATCACAGAGCCGATTAAACAGCGATTGACCATGCAGTTACTTGCAGATGGTACTCTGGAAATCAAAGATGATTCGGGAAAAAGTTATAACGAATGGCGCCAGGCAGGTAATCTTATCACGATTGGAGCAATGGGTTTCCTTGATTGGAGCGGTTCTCATGAAATCGCTTATGAGAAAAATTGTAAGTTATTTATTCAGAAGAACAATCAAATTCAGGTCGTTCAGGGGCGGCAGAACAAGGTAAAAACAACGGCAGAATTTCGGCAAAAATGGGTACGCCCTTGGCAACAGCTGGTGGGTCATGTCGGTGGCTTTCAATTTCCTCCGTCCTTGCCCTATGGCTATCAGTCGGATCATCATTTGATTATTATGGGGGATAGTTCAAATAGTTTAGGAGCGTCCGTCATTCAAGCAAGTGAACTTTTGCTTCAGCTCGTTGATAAAAAATATCCGGGAAACGGCAAAGCCTTGATCAGTATGGTCTGGAGTCCATTTCAGCCCGATAAAAATGTTATTTTTATCGGGGCCAGCGATCCAGCGGGGTTAACTGCTGGAGTGAAGGCGATGATATCCCAGTTGAAATAACTTTTCGTTGGATTCCTCGAAGTATCTCTTTCAAGAAGTATCTTTCTCAAGAAGTATTTCATTCAATAGGGAATACGGAGTTCATCGGTCAAGGAAGATAGCTATCTTTATGATGGGTAGAGAGATTGTTCTCAGAGTTTGGGGATCATTCTCTTACCCATCATTTTCGTCTACGGAATTGATCATATTTCGGTGATTGTTGCAAATTTATACGAACGATTTCAAATTGTTAAAATTCCACGATTGCAACGGTTATTTTTAGAAAATTAAAAATAGAAATGGGATAAAGTTGGTCATGGAATCTTTTATCGCAATCTTGTACCCAAGCTAATCTTTCTGAATCCGAATTGTTCTAGTCCTTATCTATATCGAGGGGAAATCATTATCCGTATTGAGTTTGACCTTTCAAAGAAACGAAAATAAATTATGATAAAATTACCTACCCATTCGGGAGAAAGTTCGTACCTATAAAAGAATCCTACCCCAATAATTTTTGATATATTTTGAACGGATGATTGACCTGAAAGAAGAGAATTCTGAATCGTATTCAATTGAAACATTCGTATTCGAGCGAATTAACTGTAGAAACATCAATTGATACATCAATTGAATCATCAAACGGAGAAGAAAATGCGAACTAAGAAGTTTAGTATGCTAATCTGGAGCGGGTTAGCGACATTTGTTTTAGTATTATTGATAAATCCATTGGTTCCAGCTCAACAAAAAGAATCAGTAAGTTCCAGTTCAAGCAATAGTAAATTTATTGATAGTAAATCTACAATAGCAATTGCTCAAGGGAATACCCAAGTACAGAAAAAGAGCGAGCCGGTTCTAAATCAGTTAGGCGGGGGCGGCGGGTATTGGATCTGGAGTCAAGAAAGTACGCAGGAATCTGCCCCTGCGGGGAAACGATATTTCCGCAAAACGATTGAATTGACAAAGGCTACCGGGGAAATATCTTTAATGATCACCGCGGATAATAGCTATCGCGTCTGGATTAATAATCGCTTGATCGGGTCAGGGGATAACTGGTCTCAGCTCGATCGCTATGCGGTCAATCGTTCCTTAAGCGTAGGTAAAAATGTCATCGCTGTCGAAGCCGATAATACCGATGGCCCCGCTGGACTTTATGTGTCGCTGATGCAATCGATTCGCGCAAAAGCGAAATCAAGCAAACAACCCACAAGTAAACAACTTAATGGGCGAGTGGAATTCTGGGTTAGCGATTCGAAATGGAAGGTGAGTTCTACTCCGACAGATGGTTGGACAGAAACCGCGTTTGATGATTCTAAATGGGGATCAGCGAAAGAAATTGCCCGGTGGGGAGATGGTCCCTGGAAACAGGCTACTTTAGTTGACGCATCAAAAGGGAAGTTTGTTGTCCCTCAAGGGTTTAAAGTAGAATTGGTAGTAGCCCCACAAACTCGAATCCCAGGTTATCACACATCGACCAACAAAAATCGTCCCGGTTCCTCCCATAATTTCTCTCTAGTGAATATGTGTTTTGACAACAAAGGAAGGTTATTAGCATCGCAGGAAGTTGGTCCAATTATTCTTTGCACTGATCCAGATAGCAATGGCGAGATGAAAAAAATCTCGATTTATTGCGATCAGGTCACCAATTGCCAAGGGATGTGCTGGATACACGATTCTCTGTATTTGGTCGGGAATGGTCCTGATGGTAAAAAAGGGAACGTTACGGGATTGTTTCGCTGCCAGGATACGAATCATGATGATCGTATAGATAAGGTTGAATTGCTACACCGATTTCAGGGGGGGATGGGGGAACATGGTCCCCATGCCATTCTGCATGGTCCAGATGATCATCTCTATCTAGTGATCGGGAATCATGCTTGGGCGAAGCCAGATAAATTGGCAACGAATTCCCCGTTGCGGCGTTGGCCAACCGGCGGTATGGGTAAAGATCAAGATCAAGCGGATAGTACGGAAGATGTATTATTACCTAGATTGAACGATGCGAATGGCCACGCAGCGAATATTCTTGCGCCGGGTGGGAGCATTTGGCGTCTCGATCTGGATGGCAAGAACATGGCACTGGTTGCTTCTGGATTTCGCAATGAATTCGACGCAGCATTTAATCCCGCGGGGGAATTGTTTACCTTTGATAGCGATATGGAATGGGATGAAAATCTCCCTTGGTATCGAGCGGTTCGAGTCTGCCATTGTTCACTAGGGGCCGATTTTCTGTGGCGAACCGGTGCGGCGAATACCCCTGCGTATTATGAAGATAGTTTACCTCCCGTGGTTGATACGGGTCGCGGTTCTCCTACGGGGGTCGAGTTTTACGACCACCACCTTTTCCCAGAAAAATATCGCGGGGCATACTTTATGTGTGATTGGTCGATTGGCACCATCTGGGTGGTTTTCCTCGAAAAAAGTGGAGCATCCTATAAGGCAAAATTTGAAAAATTTTGTAGTAGTTCCCCCATGCCTGTTACCGATTGCGTTGTTGGACCAGAAGGTGCACTGTATTTCTCTCTGGGTGGACGCAATACTCAAGGAGCAATTTATCGAATTGTTCCTGAAAAAATGCCTGAGAAAATAGAGACACTTCCAAACGACCAGCCTCTTGCCGCATGGAGTCCTATGCGTAATCAGCTCGGTAAAGTGACTCCAGAGATGCTCAAAACAATTGCTGATCAAATCAAACAGGGGAAAGCGACTCCAGAACAAATGGTTCAATGGATGAAAATGATCAGTGTAGCCAAAGCCAAAGATTTTCAGGATAAAATCGTATTCTGGCTTCAGGATCAGGATGCCAATGTCCGCCGAGTAGCCCTGGAAACCCTGTTGAATCTGGAAATCAATCCAGAATTATCTAGTTTGGTCCCCCTTCTGAAAGATGAGGATCGTTTCGTTCGCACAACAGCACGATTAGTTTTGCAACGGCAGGATGCCAAGAGTTGGGCCAAAACTCTGATTGAAAATCCATCCGATCGAGTTGCTCGTTCTGCGATTATTGCTCTGTGTAAATTGAACGAGGCAGAACCGTATACCGATCAGATTTTTGAAAGACTTCATCAGATTTCACCGGGAGAGCAGGTCGATCAATTACTCGAATGGCTGCGCGTGCTCGAATTGGCCTTGGTACATACCAAAAAACGCCCCGGTTCTCTGCATGGGATTGCCATTGATTGTCTTGAAATGTTCCCACATCGTGATTACCGTGTTAATCGAGAGTTGGCTATTCTACTTAGTGAATTCGCACGCACGAAAGAATTGCCTCCGGGAGTTGTAACTAAAATCGTGGCGGCTCTATCTAGCCCAGAGAGTGATCGCTTACAACAAATTCATTATTTTTATTGCTTACGCTTAATTAAAGAGGGTTGGACGAGCGAAGATAAAATGAATTTGATTCGCTGGTTTGAAAATACCAAATCTTGGCAAGGGGGCAACAGTTTCCGCGGCTTTTTACTGAATATTTTCCGCGATTGCTCTGCGGTGTTCAATAAGAACGATACCGAAGAGGTTCTCAAACAGTTCGATAAATATCCGCTCACTGCTCTTTTGATTTTACGATCGAGCTCGGTTGCTCAAGGAATGAGCGCTAAAGTTCTTGCGGAGCTTTATGGAAAATTGAATTCTTTACCCTCTTCGCAAACCACCACAGAAGGAAAAAATATTATCATCGGGTTATTTGGCCAATCCAAAGATCAAGATGCTGCCTATCAGCTCAAGTTACTTGCCAGTAAAGAGCCAGGGTTACAACTAACGGTGGCTCTAGCTCTGGCCAAAAATCCGAATCCCGATAATCTAGATACCTATCTCGGTGCACTTGGTGTTGCTCAAAGGCCATCGGTGATTACTTTGCTAGATGCGATTGCGAAGAGCAAAGCGAAACCAAAATTGGATAACCCTGTACCATTTCGTCAATTGTTGCTCGCATCCACGAAATTGCCTGAAGAGCAGCGTTGGAAAATTGTTGAAATCCTTCGTGGTTGGACGGGCAAACAGTTTGGTGCCAGCAAACCGAACTGGAAGCCAGAACTGAATTCGTGGTCTCTCTGGTTTGGTCAGAACTTCCCTAAAGAAAAACCATTGCCAAACTTGTCGGTTGCCCTGAATAGCGATTCGAAATATAAATACGACGATTTGATCCGATTCTTGGAAAATGATCCCAAAGGAAAGAAAGGGGATGTCGCTAAAGGGAAATTGGTATTTGAAAAAGCTCTATGTATCAAATGTCATAAATACGGTGAAGCTGGGGAAGGAATCGGTCCTGACCTTTCTGCCGTTGCTAAACGATTCAAACGCCGGGAAATCTTAGAATCGATCTATTATCCTTCTAAGATTATTAGCGATCAATATCGTTCAACCAAAATTGTTACCGAAGATGGCCGCACCATCATCGGTCTGGTTTCTGAATTAAATGGGGTTTATACAATTTTGCAGCAAGATGCGACTCGTCTAACTCTTAAGAAGAATGAAGTTAGCGAAAAATATGACTCTTTGATTTCGGTCATGCCAACCAATCTTCTCGATAACTTGACGATGGAAGAGATTGCGGATTTATTTGCTTTCATGGACATTCCTGTTCCAGAGAAGAAATAACTATCCTTATCGATAAGCAAATCGATTTTCATTGATCCGATTTGAAAAAAACAGGGGACATTAGTCCCCTGTTTTTTTATGAGATAGTTCCTTCTAAATGACTGTTTCAAAATCGAACCCTGTTTGAATTTAACTAGGATCTCGGTATTTTTCGAAATGCCCGTTTCATTGATACGGTAGTACAATAACCATATCGGGATGTAAAGATTGGATATGTTTGTTGATAGTGAAAGCTAGGATTGTCAAGCCTGTCCTTTTGGGTCTATTTGGAAGTAAGTGTTCAAGTTTCCTAGTATTTAAGGTGATGGCTAAACGATTTGAATCTCATGATTATTTCTTAGATGGATTCTCTGTGTTAAAAGACTCGAGCTGCAACAAACCCGCGATCTGAGTGGCATTGTTCCATACATCTCCGAGCGCGTTGACATATTCGATATTTGTTTGAACGACTGCTTTGAGAGCTTCATAATATTGTGCAAGGGGGATTATACCGTTTTTATAGCTATCTTCGTTGCGCCGAGCGATTTCTTTTGTTTTGGGGATTAATTGAGTTTCATATATTTTGACAACTTCCAAGGCACCCTTATATAAACTATAATTGTTGTGAGCCTGGTTGAGAAGATTATTGCGAATTACAGAGACATTCTGAACAGCTGCACTGACATTGGCTTTAGCCGCACGGATATTCCCCTGGTTTCGATCCCAAACCGGAATAGGGAAACTAATATTGAACCAGAATTGATCCAGGCCTGGAATCAATCCAAATTGATAGGCCGGACCGAGATAGGGATTCGGATACATCTCTACCAGAGCACGTTTGAGTAAAAGTTCATTTTGAGTAACAACCGAGCGGGCAATTTTAATTTGCGTGTGTTCCTGACCAACGTATCGTAGAAGTTGATCTTCCGAAAACTCCGGATAATGGTCGCTTATATTTCCGACAAGTTCCCCTTGAAGCAGATTGGGGATACCGATGATCGCTTCGAGCTGTTTACGATCCCCATCTAAAATTCGTTTTGCTTGCAATAGATTGGCTTTGACTCGCCAAGCTTCATTTTCAACTAGGATAATATCCTGAACCGCAATATTACCCGCTTTTTTCAGATTTTTTACGATTTCAACCGATTTTTCGGTCAGCTCGACAAGTTCGGTTAATACAGTAATTCGGCGTTGATCGAGCAGAACGGTATAGAATTGCGCGCGTATCGAAGTGAGCAGATTGGCACGGTCCTGCTTGAGATTGAATTCCTGTTGAAAGGTGCCTTGGTTGGCGGCATTCTGTTCGAGACGTTTCTTACCCATAACAGGAACTTCCTGCTGGAATCCAGCATTCAGCGCAGTATTTCTCCCGTTAATGACCTGAGGGTTATTCGTATCGAAGTGTGGATTCGGGAATAAGCCTACCTGAGTGGCACTCCCGCGTGAACTATCGATCTGGAATTGGTCCCTTTTCAATACGGGATGCCCGTTGAGGGCAATCTCTTCCAGATTTTCCAGAGTCATCGCGCGCGGTGCTGGTGCAAGATTCCCTGCGGAATTTGGATTTAGTCTAGCATAGGCGTTTGCAACGGCAGAGGTAGGTAAAATAGTTACACCCGCGGTATTGTCCTTGGCAAGTCTAGGAGGAGTTTTTAATTCTTGTAATTCGTTGGTGATCGATGTTTTGTCTTGTGGTTGCAGCTCATTTTGTAGGTCATTGTCTAGGGTATTGTCGCTGGCTCGTGTAATCACTTCCGGAGCTGTACCTGGATCCGGGCGGGTATGAGTCGCCAATGGGGCACAACCTGCCCATACCAATAGGAATCCCGATTGGATGGCAGCCCATCTTATTCTGAAAACCCGGAATTGTGAAAACCTCTTGTGCCCCAACATTAGCAAATTCCTTTCACGATTCATCATCAATAATCGCTTGTGTCTTATCTTGGTTGCTTATTAATAACGCCATTCTGCCCGGCAGAAAATCCCTTGCAAAGTCAATTCTCCAAAGGAATCGTTGGTGGAGGCAAAATTCCACCAGCGTTCAAAGCGGTATCCCATCGTGAATTTTAATGGGATGGGTAGTTCGGTCGGTATCCAGGAGAGACCGGCTTCCAAAGAACCTCTGCCAATTCCGGT
>JAKBAI010000396.1 GCA_021809185.1 Planctomycetota bacterium | reverse complement strand
TCGATGGTGATAAGGATATTATTGTTATTTTTGTTTTTATCTGGAGTGGGTTGCAATCTATTTCCTACTCGAAAGGTAGATAAGGCCCCACCAAAAAATCCGGTTATATTCTTACCCCCAGATGAAACAAAATTTGCGCAGGCAGATCAATATCCCACAAAAGATGATGCTTTAACCCCAGCTGCTGCACGTGAACGCGAGAAGAAAGGTTCAACCCCTGCGTTGCGACCTTCCGCAGGCGGCGGTGGTGGAGGAATGGGGGCCATGGGCGGTGCACCCATGATGCAGCAACAGCGATAATCTTAGTTAAATCTTCAGTTGAGTTTACTGATAAACTCAACTGAACTATTTCTTTCAAGGAAGATTTGAATATCAATTCGTTCAATAAAAGCATATAATAATTCTTTTATATATTGATCTGAATCATTTTATTTCAATCCAATTACTCATCAATTTCGCGATAATGAAGATCGAACTTGCAGTTCATAAAAGGGAATCTTAAGAAATAATCTTTTCCAATCAAAAAGATTTGACGAATACAAGGGAAATGCCAATTAATTGCAACAAATGAATTGCGACCATTATAGCTGTATCAGCTGAAAAATGGTCTGAATCGCTGTCCGATTGAAAAAATGGCTTATGCAAAGTCGTTTTAACCGACATGATGATTTAATCTGGTCGATGGAAAGATAGGACGTTGCCTGTATTTCATTGACACTTAGTAATTGGATTACAGGCTCGCTCTGGATCCCGGAAAGTCAAATGGAGAAGAGCAGATGAGATTATCCAGCTTGGGCATGTTGGTTGTTATGCTGGTCGCGTTACCAGTCGATGCAGGAATCTTTAAACGTAATCCCAAACCAGACCCAGTAAAGAGAGTTCCAGAATTAATCGCCGTTTTAAAGACGGATCGGGAAGAAAAAAATCGGATAGCAGCAGCGGAAGAGCTACGCAATTATGATGTCAAGCGATTTAACGAGATTGTGCCAGCTCTCTTGTTGGCCTCGGAACAAGATAGTAGTTCATCGGTTCGAATAGAGGCAATCTATTCCCTTGGTAAGATTAGACCGATTTCTCAACAGGTGGGGGATACCTTGACCAAGATCATGCACAATGATCAGGTGATTCGCGTGCGTGTTGCAGCGCGAAGCACTCTTTGGCAATACCATATCCTGGGCTATAGGAGTAGTAAGATCGGTCCCGATGCTCTTTTAAATCAAAGTAAGGAACCTCCTTTAGCGGAGCCGATCAATTCATCGAGTGAAAAGCTAAATAATTCCTATTCCCCATTACCTAAACAAATTTCTTCAAGGCAGTCTTTAAGCCCATCATCGGGTCAACAGCGCAACTCACAACCGATTCCAAACGGATCAAAATCTAAATATCCTGGTGTACTAACAGGGAATAAACGCTCCGACGATTCCATCCCCTCTTCTACTTTTCCCTTAAAAACGACCCCAAAACAAGTAAACCCCTCTAACATCCCATTCCCAATGACTACTACCCCCATGCTACCTACAGAAAGCAATTCTTATCCAAATAAAACGCAAAAAATGCCTTCATTCCCCAATCCTGCACCGAAGCAAACAACTCCTTTTCCCGGGACTCCTTCTCCAGGAACAACCTCAGGACAAAATCTCCCGAATACGCAGATTGTGGTTCCAGGAACGAATGAATCTCCGGATGATGGACCAAGTCTAGCTCCCAGAAAAAACTAGGTATCCGATGAGAGACTGTCGGATAATATAGGCAGTAGGCGGGGAAAGTAGGCAGATGGCAGTAGGCAGTAGGCGTGGAAAATAGGCTGCACAAGGCAAGCGGGGAGTGCAAGATTTTGATTCTCAAACGAGCTTGCACGCTACCAGACAAGGAGATTTCATTTCTTGAGCAGATGAGGAAAAGGAATCCGCACAATAAATACGCGCCGATTAAAAATAGCGAACGGTCGTCTTTCGCGAGTCAATTCCGCTGAGAGTCAATTCTCCCTGGGAGTGCGGGCGTCCCGCCCGCATGAAGACCATAACCCAAAAAGAATCAGATAAGTACTCGAGAGTCGATTCGCTTGGAAGTGCGTATTAAGTGCAATTGCTCCGAAAAAAGCGAGTAGGTTATCGAGAGTCGATTCCTCTGGGAGCGTGGGCGTCCCGCCCGCATTTAGACTAAAACGCAAAGAGAAACAAATAGGTTATCGTGAGTCAATTTCCCCTTGGGAGCGCGTTCTCCTTGGGAGCGCGGGCGTCTCGCCCACATTTAGTGCAATTGCTCCGAAAAAAGCGTGTAGGTTATCGAGAGTCAATCCTCCTGGGAGCGCGGGCGTCTCGCCCGCATGAAGACAATCGCTCCGAAAGAATCAAATAGGTTATCGTGAGTCAATTTCCCGCTGAGAGAGCAATAATTCCGCCTATAAATATTACTAACTTCATAATTAAATGGGTAAAAAAACTTTTTGAAAATTTTCCAAAATTGTTGGATTTTTCTATTGACAGTCACTTTTTAGTTGCTTAAAATTAGACTAACTTAATGTCATTTATTAATTAACAGGAAAGTTTAGAGGTCTCGATATATTGAATTTTATTTATTTCGAGTGTAAAAATTAAATCGATTTTTCGAAGGAGATTCCAAATAGGGGTTCGTCCAAGATTCAAAATATATTTCGTTAGAGAGTCAAAATTGAAAGCCTAATCCAAGATCTAAAAATCTTTTTCGAGCTATCTTTTTCGAGCTATCTTTTTCGAGCTATCTTTTTCGAGCTAT
>JAKBAI010000149.1 GCA_021809185.1 Planctomycetota bacterium | reverse complement strand
GGAAAAAAAGTCGGGTCGAATACATCGCCGTCGATATCGATCCAAATTCGATTCGATTTTTTTAGGAAGGGTTGCAACTCTTCAAGGACTTGGTTTTCTTTCCCCAAGATTGCCATTATTGAATATGCTTTATTAAAATGTTTCTGAACTTTTTTGGGGGGGAGGAGTAAATCCCGGTGGCCTAAATTGATGATTGGAGCGCAAGGGGTTTGGCGGGACAACAGAAAATTGCCATGATTTAATGTTGTAAGATTATCTGAAAACTCTTGGATATCTAAATGCGCATCCCACTGTAGGATCAAATCGGATTCTTGCAAGTAATCATAGATCGGTAAAACGCTTAAATGATTCCCCCCGAACCAGAGCAAGGTTTCATTATCATTTAGCGAAGATGACAGAACCTCATTCGCTAATTCACGCCAGGATTGCGCTGTAGCAAAATCAGTGAAATTGACTTCGTCCCAGCTCACCGAATCTCGGTAGGCCTTGCTGCGTGCTGGTGTATCCTCTTCAACGGCATCGTCCACAATCTCTTTTAGGCAATCGAGCATCCATTCCGCGCCTTCAGCAGTTCCTGTTCTCCCAAAAAGTTCGAATGGAAAACTAATAACATTGGTTTGTCGATTCTTTTTCATAACAGTTATCATAGATTGCGAAGGAAACAAAACAAGTTTATTGAATTAGCTTTATCTATACTTCTCGATAGCTCTTCATGAATTCTTCCTGCTATCTTTTTTAGATCGATGTTAGATATTAGGTTTTTTTGAACAAAGATACTGCTCCGTACGAATAAGAACTATGAAGTTGAGTATTAGCTTAGTTCGAAAAATGAATGTTATTAAGGCTATGATTAATAATTTAACTTCCGGCAATAACCCATTCATAACTACCAAGCGCAATCGTTATATTTGTTATAAATGGTATAATTGGCAAAAGTTGCCTCTGATTAGATTGCTGTTTCGAGAATTTTCCGAATTCCCAGAACGTAATCTTCTAAAAAGGGGTAAGAATTATTTATATTCAGGGCCATCTGATTTACTTATCTGATACATAACGATCAGAATTTTTTTAGGGAGGCCAATTATGCACCCGCAGTTACCGAGCGACTGTTCTCCTGAGCCGCGGGATACTCATCCAGTTCACCCCTCTCCAAATGGGTGTCCCCCGTCTAATCGCCGATGGAAAGTGATTCTTCATCGAACTCTTGATAAAGATTTAATGTTCATCGTCAAAACTTTAATGGAACTTACCCGATATGGTCGAGCTGAGGCTACTTATCGAATGTGGCGTTCTTACCACTGGGGGGAATCGCAAATCCTTTTGACTCATTTTGAACGGGGAGAATTATATGTCGAACAATTCGCAGACCGTGGCTTGATCGTTTCGCTCCAGCCTGTCTAACAACTTATTCGCTTTAATTGCTTTCTTTTCAAAGAGGGTAAAAGATATTTTCCGATCGCTGGTAGGAAACCAGCAGATTGGTTATACCTTTCTTTTTTTGAGCGAAAGCTCTCAATCCGACTTTTTTCCAGTTCCAATCGCTGGTCTAATCATTCTTTCTATAACTCTCCTGATATTGAGAGATTCCTCTCATTTTTATTGTTATGTAATGATCAATCCTTTCTCAAATTGTGGATTTTTGATTTTTTTTTGCCTTTTGGATCTCCTTGTCGTTCAGCGAATCCAAAAATCTATAATGAATCATAAGTAAAGATATGCTTTTAAGCGAATTTGAGAAATAATATGCGAATTGCCTTTATAACCGCTGGTGCTGGGGGGATGTTCTGTGGTTCCTGTCTTCACGATAATACGCTTGCGGCAGCTCTCATTAAGGAAGGGCACGATGCCATTTTAATGCCTACCTATACTCCGATTAGAACGGATGAAGAGAGTGTGAGTTTACATCGAGTTTTTATGGGTGGAATCAATGTATACTTGCAACAGCGGTTTCGTTTCTTTCGCCATACCCCCTGGTTACTTGATCGAATATTGGATTTCCCCCCTCTTTTGAGATGGGTATCTCGATTTGCGGTTCGCACCGAAGCTGCTGACTTAGCCGATTTGACGATTTCTATTCTCCAAGGGCAAAAGGGAAATCAAGTTAAGGAGATATATAAGTTACAACGGTTTTTTGAAACAACTTTTCAACCCGATGTGATCCTTTTTACGAATGTCCTACTTTCGGGAATCGCCTTAGCCTTACAACAATCGTTAAAAGTTCCTGTTATCAGTTTATTGCAAGGGGATGATGTTTTTCTAGAAGCACTACCGCCTAAAACTAAGGAATCTGCAATTCAATTAATCAATGACAATAGCCTAAGTCTAACAGGCTTTATTTCAACGAGTCATTACTATGCTAACTTTATGAGCAGTTATTTAGGGTTGGATCGTGGGAAAATATCGGTGGTTTATCCCGGTCTGAATTTAAAGGGGCATCGTTCCGACCATCCTATTCGCTCTGATCCCCCTTTCACGATCGGGTATTTTGCACGAATATGTCCCGAAAAAGGATTTGACCAATTTGTAGATGCGTTTATCGAGTTGCATCAAGCCCCCAATTGTCCTGAAACCCATGCACTTGTCTCCGGATGGTTGGGAGAAAATCAAAAAGAGTTTTTTGCTACTCAAATGAAAAAAATCCATGAGGCTAAATTGACCGAGAAATTCAAGCACATCACCTGCCCCGATCTTGATTCTAAAATCGACTTTTTCCATCAAATCGATCTTCTCAGTGTTCCCACCCGTTATCATGAACCCAAAGGATTATCCATTTTAGAAGCGATAGCGAATGGAGTTCCTGTTGTTCAACCTGCGCATGGCTCATTTCCCGAATTGATCCGGGAAACAGGAGGGGGTATCTTGGTCGAGCCAGATTCTAAAACCGCTTTGGTGCAAGGGTGGTTGCAATTACTGAATCGATCGGAATTTCGATACGAACTCGCGGAACGAGGAAAAAATAGTATCCAGACCCGGTTCCATGCGCAGGCAATGGCCAGAGAAACCGTCCGTTGTTTGCAAGAAATGCTTCATTTTCCGAGTGAAACGGTAACATCTTCTTAATAAGGATCAATTATAAGGAGCTGGTTTAGACATCGCCATTATAGAGAGTTTCTGTGTTCGAATAAAACAGAGCTTAGAGATAGATAATTGCCTTTTCGATGGTTCTCTAACGATAGATTTGTCATGTTTTATCTCAAATGACCAATTCAAAGTAAATATCAGCATAAATAACAACATAAATAAAAGCAATGGAGAGCCATTTTCTGAAAGAGGTTTTTCGCTATTTTGATTGTCGTTTCCCCGATGAATTTATTCGGATGATTCATACAATTGAAAAATAATATAGATTGGAAAAAGAAAGAGGATTTTAGTGGCAGAAGAACGGTTTCAAGTATTTAGAAGAGTAGAATTTGGCGAAACAGATATGGCAGGGATCGTGCATTTTGCCAATTTTTTCTATTATATGGAATCTGCAGAGACGGAATTTTTACGATCTTTGGGATATTCCGTTGCATGGAAACAAGATTCAGAAAAACTCGGGTTTCCACGTGTTTCTGTGAGCTGCGATTACCTTCACCCTGCCTATTTTGAAAATCTTTTAGAGGTTCAAGTTGGAATCGAAAAAATTGGCAAGAAATCGATTCGTTATCGATTCCGATTTTATCATGAAGCGGTACTAATCGCTGAAGGTCGAATTACCTCAGTTTGTTGCCGGGCTAAACTCAATCAACCGATCGAGTCGATTGAAATTCCTGCGGAAATGCGGGCAAAACTCGAACCGTACCTGATTCAGGAAAACGAAAGTCAAAAATAATTTTTGGCTTATTCTTTCTATCTCTCCTCTTTTGTTTATCATAAAATAAATAAATAAGAATTTCGGCAAGAAAAAAAATCAATAAGAGTTTAACTTTCATCGTAGCTTTTTCTTTTTTGAATAGAATCAGAGAGGAAGTATCTGGATGAGAGGCAAACATGCTGTAAAACGAATAGTGTTTAATTAGGTTTCTTCGATGGAAAAAATTTTTAAATAAACGGGAAAATTCGAGAATAAATAGATAGTTATTTATGAAAGAAGATCGATTATCCGTTTATAAAATACAGATGAAAAAGCGAATTATTCTAACAAGAGTTTGAAAAAGAGAAAAGGATAAAACTAGATTGGGGGAAAATTACTCGAGTTTGAGATAGCTTGAGATAGAGCCTTTCCCCAAATATAAAGATGACTCAGGAACCCTACTTGCAGCGATTAACCGGAGAGTTGGTTGATCGCATGGAAAAACTACCAGAAGTCTGGTTGGAACGCCACCGCCGATGGTTGCGAGCGAATCAGAATCGCGACGGAGGATTTTCAGGCCGCGAAGGACCATCCGATTTGTATTATACAGGGTTTGCTTTGCGTGCCCTGGCCATTACTCAGGGTTTAACTCAGGAAATCGCTAATCGGTCGGCACAATACTTACAAACCAGGATGGTCCAATCTGCTACGCTGATCGATCTGTTTTCGTTTCTAGTGAGTAGTTTTTTTGTGCAGCTCGGTGGTGGTCCCGATCTTTTAAATCAAGCACAGAAAGATTGGCCGCTACGTTTGGGCAATCTCTTGGAAGGTTTTCGTAGTCCTGACGGTGGTTATGCCAAAGAGCAACAGGGCAAAAGTGGTTCCACCTATCATACTTTTCTGGCTCTACTCCTCATGCAGTTATGTCAGCAAGAAGTACCACAAGCCGATCGGATCGTCTCTTTCGTGTTGAATCGCAACAGAGAGGATGGAGGGTTCGTCGAAGTGGATGCCATGCAGCGGAGTGGAACCAACCCAACTGCCGCAGGAGTTGGAACACTGCAGATCCTTGGGGCATTGACACCAGAAATCAAAGAAAAAGTCATTGCTTTTTTAATGCGATCCCAATCCGAATTCGAAGGGGGATTTCGTGCCAATGAACGCATCCCGTCCGCTGATCTGCTTTCTACCTTCACTTCCTGTTGGACATTGGAACAGCTCGGTGCACTTAGAGATCTTGATGAGAGCAATATTCGATCTTTTTGCCAGGCGGTTGAAAGCCCCCATGGCGGGTTCCGGGCTGGCTTATGGGATCAGCAGATCGATGTCGAATATACTTTTTATGGTTTAGGAGTAATTGGGTTATTGGCTAGATAACTGGTTCTCGATCTAGGTAATCTTTTTGCCAGATTGTGATTATAAGCTCACTATGAATTTGGCGAATTTTTTTGGCGAAAATTATTTTTATGAATTTTTTCTCTCGATTGTTGCAACGGTTTTCTGGTTCTGAGAGAGGGACCGATATTTCGAATATCAATCCTAGCGCTGGAGCGGAACCTAGCTCAAATATTGACCCGAACTTACCCGTTTCGGCTCCAAAGTTGGTTGCAGATGCGACTAAAGTCGAAACGGCGGTTTTTCCTGTTCTTTCTATACCGTTTTACAAAGAGGTAGTTGAGGAACAATTGGCGGTTCGGGTATTTCCGCACTTTATTACGAGCGAGGGTAAAGAGGTTGCTTGTTGGACCTATATTACCGATGGCTTGCGCTCTTATCAACAGAAAGAGATCGCCTTAACATTATTAAGCAAAACCGGTCAGGCCAAAGCGGATTTTCCCCGAGATCCTTTTGAATTATTTCACCGGCTCTTTGGGCTGGTTGTCTTGGGGCAGATTTTGGATGCCGGCGATTATTTGCGGTTTCAATTTCCCGGTGGTTTTTTGGGGCGTAAGGAAATTCTTGGGGTGGTGTTCATCGAAGCCGAATCGTTTCCGCTGGTAGCATATCCCGAAAAGCCGTTAGCCATTATTTTGACGACAGCGAACGAAGCCAGCTTGCTCCCAGAACTAGGCACGTTTCGATTGCTCGGACGACTGGGGTTGCAAAATCGTTATTTTCCAACCGTTGTTTGGAACGATCCCGATCGAGAAGATGTACTCTCGGCAACGGAATTCGCAGAGAGTATTCTCCCTTTATTGCCGAGAGTTTACCTGTCTCATGCGGAAGCCGTTCTGTGCCCGGTCGCTACCACTCAGGTAATTCCTCCTCCATCTTTAAAGGGAATCGCGCGGATGACCGCTAAGAAAATTCCTGAAGAAAAACCGGTCGAAGCCTCATCAGTAACTTCAGAAATGGTAAAAGGGGAGCTTCAATTTGCCAGTGCGGTTTTTTCTCGACCCAATTCAGCGAATAATGGCGAAGCAGAAATTTCTCCCAAGCAAGCTCCGACCAATTCAGAAAATTCTTCTCAAACAAGAGAAGATTTCCGGAATCATACCCTCTATCTAACGATTCCGGAGCAACAACGGCGGATCCTTTTCTGGCAACTATACGGCACCGAGCTGCAACAACCTTTCGCTGTTCTAACTCGATTCTCTGCCAGAGCCGATGCGGTAATGGTTTGCGCTGCGAAGTCTAGAAAATCGTTAATCGTTACTCCACACAACATGTCTCCAGAACGCCAGAACGGTGGTTTTGTCGCTTTTGTATTATCGGAGCAACAACGGGAAGGGGTTCAACTTATCGAGGACGGTTATATTTGCTGGTTAATGCCCACAACTTTTGCAGAATTAAGGACCGCGATAGAAGAGGGGAACGATTTTTCGCTCCCCTCCTCCGGATTTGATCGAGATGGGCTAGTGTTGAATTGGCAACTTGGGGCGCGCAGGTCGGTTGTTTTCGAATTAGTTCAGAAACAGCCTTGTTATTCAGATGAAATATTAAAGCAACGGTTAGTTCATCCTGCGCAATATGAAGAATTTCTACTCCGAATTCAGAGGCAAATCAGCCGATTTGTCGAAATGTTGCCGCCTCTCCATACCAGCCGAATTTTACTTGTTGCGGCACTGAGGATGGGCCACGAAAGCCATTTCTGGTTTCAAATGATTGGGGATCGAACTCTCGATGATCTGAAATCCGTCCTCTTGGCTTTACTCAAACAAATTCCAGCGCCTGAAGTGAAGAGCGATTTTGTCGCGCATGGGTTCGAATTTAAAGTCTGGTCGGTTAAAGGGGAGAAATTGTCCCCCAAGAATCATTTACTTCCTGAAGAATGGTTGACCATGAAACGAAACTGCGGGCTAGCAGAACCTCAAGCGATGGATCATGTTCTGCAAGCGAACTGGCCCAAAGAGAATGCTTAATTTCTTTATCGGCTACTCTTTATTTGCTACTCTTTAACTGCTACGTAAAGCGATTACTTATAAAATATGACCATAAGCAACAATCCCTCGCCTATCTAGTGCTGATTCTGTTTTTGAATAGATGTTTAAGAGTTTAGTTATGCTTGAATGAATTGCTGCTATAAATATTATTAATGAGAGAACACCGAAGCGAGATCAATAGAGGGTTTTAGAATGGCATTCATTATTGAAAAACTGCAAAAAAGTTATCCAACACCAAGCGAACCTTTGCAGATATTGAAGTCGATCGATTTAACTTTAAACCAAGAAGATGCCGTGGCGATTATGGGGCCATCCGGATCGGGGAAATCGACTCTCTTGCATATTCTTGGAACCTTGGATCGGCCGACTTCTGGAAAAATCGAATTGAATCATGTCAATCCATTTGAGCTGAAAGAGAAAGAACTCGCTCAATTTCGCAATGAGAAGATCGGGTTTATTTTCCAAGATCACCATCTTCTCCCTCAATTTACGGTATTGGAGAATGTGTTGTTGCCAACACTTGTCAATCGCTGGCAAACCCCGATCGAATTGGAAAATCGGGCTAGAGAGTTATTGCATCAGGTTGGACTATCCGAGCGATTAACTCATCGCCCCGCGGAACTATCTGGAGGAGAACGCCAGCGGGTCGCCGTGGCACGATCGTTGATGCAAAATCCTAAGTTGTTGCTTGCGGATGAACCAACTGGCAATCTGGACCAAGCTCATGCCGAGCAGATTGGGCGTCTCCTGCTTCAATTACATCAACAATTAGGAATGATTCTGATTGTGGTTACCCATAGTTCTGAGTTAGCTGGTCTATTTCCCAAAAAAATGGAGATGAAAAACGGGCAGTTATTCTCGAACCCATAAGTAACCTGGGAATTTCTATCCCCTGAAGAGAAATTCTATAAATCATGATTCGTAGAAGTCATCCCGATGAGTTATCGATTTGGACAGGCAAATACTTAGTCATTGAAAATGAAAATATTTAGCCACAGAGAAACTTCACATTCTTATCTAGTTATCCCCTAATTTAGTATTCCTAGGTGATCTCTATGGCTAAAAATTATTAACTTATACTCTTCTACCAAACACTCCTAGCATACTCTTCTATCAAACTTATTGGAGCTTCCGTTTAGTTTTCTATATTTAGGACAGTATCTAAGCGGATCTATACTTTTTCAGGCTACGAGTCTATCGCTGGTCATGGCGATGGTCGGCTCACAATATCGATCATCGTGGATATTTTTTGTTTCTTGACGATGGCTTAATGGGAATTCGATAAGAAAAGAAATACCGATCAGCCCAAGGGAATCTCCCGATTGAATGATACAACTTTCTACCTTTTTCCCGTTGACAAATATGCCATTCATGGAATTCAAATCGTGAACATACCAATTTGTTTCCTTAAATTCAAAATAACAGTGTCTTCTGCTAATAAATGGGTAAGAAAGTCGGACATCGGAAAGGGAATGCCGACCGAGTATACAGACCGGTTTTGCTATTTTGAGGCGGACGCATCCCGGATCCAAGACCAGTTGTATCGGAAAAAAATTTTTGGGCAGAAATTCCTGAAATAAGCTCGGATTCGATATGACAGGCAAAGATTTGTTAATCGAAACGGTATCATTATTGATCGTTTGCATCACTACTTCCTCCATGAAAATAGCATTTAGATGGAATCATCTTGGCTAAAGAACTTGAAACTTTTATTTGAAACTTTTATTGTTCTTATTCTACAACGCTTGAGGCATTATTCTGAAAAATCTATTCGCCTGAATTTAATCATCATATTCAGAAAATTCCGTTTTTCTGAGCTATTTGCATCAGCTGATTCAGAATAAATCATCCCCCTATAAATTTAGATTCTCATGAGTGGCTATACCACACCTGTACAAACCAAAAAAGAGCAATTCTTCCAAAACTTCAATAATATCCGCACCAATCGGATAACTGATTCTTTAGGAACATTCTTTTCCATTGGAGCTTGTGAGATAATCGTTTCACTAAATTGGATAATTTAAGTAAATTATATGGGCTATTTTTGCCTGTTAATCAGTTACAAGGCAAACTAGAGTTGATGAAATACTAATCGGATTTTGTTGATTGGTCTCATCACAAAAGTTTCATGGATTGGAAATATTGGATGGAAGCAACTAAATGGATTGGAAGTTTCAACGTTCAACTCGAAGAGGAGTCGAATTTAGAAACTTGTAAAAGTAGCAAGGATCGAAACAAGATGTTCAAGAGTAAATTGTAAATAGATTTTGGTCCCAAGGATGAGGTTGGCCTAAAAGTGAATCTTTAAATTGCAGACTGACAAGCTATCAAGAGGTTATCGCTTATGAGTTATCGCTGGTTCTTTCCCACGATTTTGTTGCTATTAGCTGGTGGATCGAGTGTTTCGGCATCCCATTGTGGTATTTGCTCTTATCCGTCCCAGATTGTTTGTATGGATCAATGTCAGATCCCGCAGGTAAAAACCTGTGTAAGTTATCATCCGGTTATTGAAACACATAGCAAAGTTTGTTATCGTCCGGTCTATCAAACCGTATTAGAGCAGGAACACTATACTTGCTATCGGCCTGTTTATGAACAGCATTTTCAAGAGCAAAAATATACGATTTCGCGCCCTGTGGTCGAAGCTTATGACGTGGTGCAAAAGTATACGACTCAGCATCCGGTCTATGAACAGCATTGCCGGGAAGAGCAATACGTAACTTACAAGCCGATGGTGCGATATTATCAAGTAAGTATTCCGTATACCACTTGCCGCCCTGTGTATGAGCAACATGTGCGCGAGGAATGCCGTACGGTTTACAAGACCTGTTACCAGGATTACCAAGTCGCTATTCCCTATTGTACCTCTAAACCGGTCTACGAACAGCATGTGCGTAACGTGCCATATACGACCTATCGCCAAGTGGTTGAAAATTATCAGGTTCCACAAACGGTAGTAACCAATCATCCGGTTTATCAGCAACATTGCTACAATCGATCTTATGTCGTTTATCATCCGAAAGTCGAGACTTATCAAGTAACAATTCCTTACTGCGTCTCGCGCCCAATTTATGAACAGCATGTCCGGCAAGTGCCGGTTACCACTTATCAGCAGGTGATGGAATATCGCAACGAAACTCGTGTCCATTACGTCTGTGAACCGGTCTATACCGAAAAATGTTATTCGGTTTGTACGGGGGATTGGGTCGAATGCAAAGAGTATATACCGGGACCGATTGTTACTCATTGTTGCCGCACTCCAGGAACTTGGCATACCGATCCATGTACCTGTTGCAGCTATTATTGTCCTGGCACGATTGTCAAAACGCAATCGCAATGCCCTGGCCGCTGGGTGTGTAAGAGAGTTTGGCAGCCCAGGACGGAAGTTCGCAAGGTTATGTGTTGTTCTTATGTCCGTAAGCCTGTTTGCACTACCGTTCAGATCCCCGTTTGCCGAACTATTCCTTGTACTACTTATCGCCAGGAATGCTATACTACTTGCCGGATGGTTTCTGAACAGAAATTCCGCTGCGAAACTCGCCAGCGCTGTTATACGATTCCTGAAGTGAAAGTTCAGCAAATCCCGTATACGACCTGCCACATTGTTCAACGATGCCATACCGTCATGGTTCCAAAACAGCGTTGTTACACCGTCCCGGAATGCCATGTCAAACAGGTGCCATATACCACTTGTCGCATGGTTAGCGAACAGCATGTCCGCTATGAAACGCGCCGGCGATGTTATACCGTTCCCGAAGTCATTCGCTATCAGGTGCCGTATACCACTTGCCGGATGGTTACTGAACAGCATGTGCGCTGTGAAACCCGTTGTCAGAACTATTGTGTGCCTGAGGTCTGTGTTCGTAAAGTCCCGTATACTACTTGTCGAATGGTTTGCCAAGAACATCAATGTCTCCAGCGCTGTTATCGAACCAAATATGTTTGCCAAGAATGTGTTCGATACGTTCCCTACACCACCTGCAAGATGGTTGCTGAAGACCGTGTTCGTTGTGTTCCCAAAACTTTTTGTCGAATGGAACCATACACCGTTTGTTATCAAACTTGCCGCTATGTCCCGGTCTGCCATACGGTTTGTGAACCGGTTTGTTGCCCAACCCTCCCGGCAGTCTGCGATTGGCATCATACTTTCTTTCATCGCATGGGACTCCTCATGTCGAAGAGTTGCTGTAATTGATCGCTCAATTCCATCTCGTTATAATCTTTAAACGCTTACAGTTAAGACTGTAGGCGTTTTTTAATGCCCGGATTAAATCTCGATTGTCAAAGTACATAAAGATTGTTAAACTGGAGTTTATGAATTAGATTAGTCAGTAAGTATCTGTAATTAATCGATACTAGAAAGATGATAAATAGGTGCAAAAACGAGATCAGATCAGGGGAAAGCGAGAAATTAAAAACAAAGCAACAGCAGAATGAATTTTTGATTGATAAATTGAGCTTTCAATTGATATCTTGCTTAAAAAAGTGTAAAGCATAATGAATTTTTTATGAATATCTTTCTTGAATTATAGAAGTAGATACGGGGTCTTGATATAAAAAAAGACCTAGAACATGATCCAGAACATGATCTGGAAATGGAGGTAAAGTTCCCTAAAATGAAACCACAATTCCAACAACGAGTACGAGTTGGAGCCGTCAATTATTTGAATGCCAAGCCGTTAATTGAAAACCTCCCGGAAACCGATAGGCAAATCGAATTTTCGTTGGATTTACCTAGTCGATTGGCGGATCAACTAAAACTGGGTACCATCGATGTTGGATTGATCCCTGTCATTGAATATTTTCGAGGGGAAGGATATCGAATTTTGCCTGATATGGCGATTGGTTCGCGGGGAGCTGTACTGAGTGTAACATTATTTAGTCGTTGTCCCTGGGGTTCGATCGAATCCGTTGCTCTCGATGAAGGTTCGAGAACGAGTGCAGCACTAACCGCGGTGTTGTCGCATTTTCGCTATCAGCGCCAGCCAAGGTGGCAGTCATTGGCGATCGATGCTAACCCCGAACAGGTCGATACCGATGCGGTGCTGTTGATTGGCGACCGCGCGATGCACGCCTGTTTACCGGGGTTTCCCTATGCCTACGATCTAGGGCAGGAGTGGTTCGATTGGACCAATCTACCGTTTGTTTTCGCGGTCTGGGCTGTGCGTTGGGGGTGTGAACTACCGAACGGCATAACCCCATTCATTCGGGCCAAAGAATGGGGCTGCTACCGGGCTGGGGTAATTGCTCAGCGCGAAGCAAAAATCCTTGGGTTGGATGCCGGTTTTTGCCGTCGTTATTTAAGCAATGTTATCCGTTATGATTTAGGGGAACGGGAAGAGCTAGGTTTAAGAACGTTTTATGAATATGCCTCGCAATTAGGGTTGGCCCCTGCAGGAGTTTCCGTTGAGTATTACCAAAGCAACTACCACAGCAAAAATCTTGTCGAAAGCTGTTAATCGTGAGCGACTCTCGTTTGAAGAGGGGGTCGCCTTAATGGAGTGTAAAGACCTTCATGCTCTTGGACGAGCCGCGCACACGGTCACAAAACTATTGCATCCGGAACCGTATCGAACTTACAATATCGATCGCAATATCAATTATACCAATATCTGCGCGGCGGTTTGCGACTTCTGCGCGTTTTATCGGAAAAAACAAGATGCCGATGCGTATGTGCTCAGCCGAGAAGAATTGCATCAAAAAATAAAGGAAACGATCGAACTGGGCGGAGATCAGATATTACTGCAAGGGGGGATGCACCCAAGTCTAAAACTCGAGTGGTACGAAGAGTTGTTGAGCGATTTGAAACAGCATTTTCCCAAAGTGAATTTACATGCGTTTAGTCCGCCAGAGATTTGGCATTTTCATAAGATCAATAAAATTCCACTTCAGGAAGTCTTAGCTCGACTCAAACGAGCTGGATTGGGGAGTCTCCCCGGCGGTGGTGGAGAGATTCTCGTCGATCGAGTTCGTAAGGAGTTGACGAAGAATAAGGCTTTAACAGATGAATGGCTCGAAGTGAATCGGGTTTGGCATCAGCTCGGTGGAAAAAGCACTTGCACGATGATGTTTGGCCATATCGAATCGGATGCGGAACGGATTGAGCACCTCGACAGATTGCGACAACTTCAAGATGAAACTAAAGGATTCACCGCTTTTATCTGTTGGACCATGCAACCCGGTCACTTAATGTCCCATTTTCCAGCTCGCGGCTCGTTTGAATATTTACGGACTCAGGCTATCGCTCGACTATATCTAGATAATATCCCCAATATTCAATCCTCTTGGGTTACTCAGGGGGCGAAAATTGGCCAAATCGCATTATTGTACGGCGCGAATGATATGGGTAGTCTCATGATTGAAGAGAATGTTGTGGCCTCCGCGGGGACTGTCCATCATTTGAGTTTACAGCAGATTCGCCGATCGATTGAAGAACTTGGCTATATTCCTCGCCAGAGAAATGTTTTTTATCAATATATCGATTGATCTTTATCCAATCTGAGGAATGAATTGATAGATC
>JAKBAI010000148.1:8695-13762 GCA_021809185.1 Planctomycetota bacterium | reverse complement strand
ATGAATTGTCAGGCATGGGTGACTTTTACAGGATCGTCGATGATGAAGTTCCAGGTAAGAGAGCCTAAAATCATGATTAAAACGCAAACATCTTCTGATAAAGTCCTTATTGGCGACCCTACAGAATTCAAATTGACGATTAGCAATCCGGGTGATCACCCAGCAGACCACGTTCGCGTTTCCGCGAATCTTACTCCTGGTTTAGAAAGTGCTCGGGGGAATCTACTCAACTACGATCTAGGTACTATTGCGGCAGGGCAGACCCAAACTCTTGTCATTCAGAGTATGACAAAAGCAGCGGGGGAACAATCTTGCCAGGTAGCTGTTGTCGCCGATGATGGTCTTAAAGCCAACGATATGACTAAAATCTCTGTCATTCAGCCTCGATTAGAATTGAATGTTCAGGGGCCAAAAATTCGCTATAAGGATCGTAAAGCGATTTACTCCATAAAAGTAACGAATCCTGGAGATGCTCCAGCAGGGAATGTTTTTATTACTCATCAGCTTCCTGCTGGTATGAAATATCTTCAATCGGATAACGGTGGCCAACACGATTTTGCGACTCGAACCGTGAAATGGTTTATTGGTGAAATTGGTCCGAATCAATCCAAATTGTTGAAAATCGAAGTAATGGCCGATACACTTGGCGAACAAATCCACACAATAACCGCCAATGCTTCGCGCGGAATGAAAGCAGAAAAAATTGTTCACACCACCGTAGAAGGGGTATCCGCTATCCTGATGGAAGTGGTTGATGTCGACGATCCTATCGAAGTAGGAGCAGAAACGACATACGAAATCAAGATCACGAATACAGGATCAAAGACAGAAACGAATTTGAAATTGGCTTGCAAGATTCCTACTCTGATGGAATTTAAAACAGCCCAAGGACCGGTTCGCTTCAATCAGATCGGTGCTGATATTGTTTTCGAACCCTTAGCTAAACTTGCCCCAAAGGCAGATGTCGTTTATAAAGTAATCGTCAAGGCCAAGACAAAAGGGGATGCACGTTTCCGAACCCAACTAACATCCACGAATCTTGTCGAACCAGTGGTAAAAGTTGAAGCAACCAGAATTTATGAAGATTAAAGCAAACTCCTATTAAATAGGATTTCCAGAAAATAGAAGAAATGTCTACTTAAAATAGTTTTTCAACTCAAAAGGGATTGAGCAAATGCTCAATCCCTTTTCTTGTCGAATCATTTTATAGAACATCCTCAGAGATCTATTTCACGGAACATCAAGAATATGTAGCCACAAAAGTTTACTATCCACTTTATCCGAACGATGCTTAGTTCATCTGGTTCCCTATTTCATCTAGATCCTTATTTCATCTTATGTTTTCACTTCAAAGCTAAAAAAAATTTTTGTTCTATGCGCTCTCCCCCCCATTTTATGGATCGAATTTCATCGATTAATTCAAACCCGCAACGAATATAAAGAGATATAGCTTTTTGCAACGATTTCTCCGTCCAGAGATAAAGCAGATGGTAACCCGATGTTTTCGCGAATTCGATCGCCTGTTTCAACAAAAATTCTCCCAGAAGTCTACCACGCAATTCGGGTATAAGGAAAAACCAGCAGAGTTGAGCGGAACGATCCTCTTTTTCAACGATCGCAATCGAACCGCATAAATGATTCTCCTTTTCTACTAGCCACATTCTCTCGCGTTTATTTTTTCTGAGCCAAAAACGAGCAAGAGGCTCCCCTACATAAGCTTCAAATGTGGTATCGAACTTTTGCTCCATCGAATAAAAAACTCCGTGTAAACGGATCAGTTCTCCTAAGTCTCCTGGGCGAAACTCATTGCGAATTAAAATATCTCTACCCGGTAACATCGGTTTTGGATTTTCATTCATGGCAGTTTCCGGAAATTCTTGGTTCGATCTCTAAACAATCAATGCTTTGTAATAACGCTTAACCTTGTTTTTCCATAACTCTATTTTCAATCGATTAAGAAACACTTTTCTTCGATTTTATTTTCTTTTCCTAGAAAGTTTTTTTCTAGTATCACTGCTTTGTGAAATTCATTTTAGTTTTTGTTGATCATGTCTAAACACTTGCCAGCAAAATTTCGATCTTTTCGCTTAAAATTTCAACTCATCTCATCTCGGCAATGGTTGAATTAGGGTAGGGCGGCAATTAGCTGTTGGAGGAAATTAGATAAAACGAAAGTAATTTTTTGTGCCGATTGTAACACTTCTTGATGATGAAGAGGTGCCGATTGAATGCCAGCAGCCCAGTTCGTTATACAGGAAATCCCTGCACATTGCATAGAGAGTCTGTTGGCCGTTTCGCATTCGATAGCGGTTGACATCCCAACGGCATCGATCCCCATGATGCGAAAGGCTTTAATTTCCGAAGGGGTCTCATAACAAGGACCAGTTACTGCCCCGTAAATCCCAGCGACAGTTTCGGTTGAATTTGATAAAGATTCGATTCCCTTTAAGGGCCGAATCGTTTGCATAATAGCGATCATTTCTTTTGAGTATGGAGAATTACGCTTTGAGCCTGGGGTAAAAGTAGCAAATGGTTGTGGTTGGCGATATGAAAATGCAGATTGGAGAAATAGATGATCTCGAATGATCATTAACGTTCCTGGACTGAGTTGGGGATGAATACCACCAGCAGCATTGGTGAAAACGACTTGCTGTACTCCAAGTTCTGCTGCGAATTCCATTGGTCTCTCTATCGCTTCCCTTGAATGTCCTTCATACAAATGCAAACGGCCATAATAAATCAGAATCGGTTTTTTCTCTAAATGACCAATCGCTAAATAACCAGAGTGACCGATAACCGTTGGTTGAGCAAAATGTGGTAGATCTCGAAATGATATTCTCCCTAATTCCTTAAAACCACTTGGCACATTCATTAATCCGCTCCCCATAACTAGGACTATTTTCGGATGAAGGAGCTCGACGATTTTTCGGAATTGCAAGTAATTCAAATGTTCCATAATACATTTGTCTAAATTAGAATAAAAATTAACTAGTTTTTTCGGTTTTATATCTTTTAGCCACCAATAATTAATAATCTCGAATTATCGTCTCGATGATATATTTCTTAGCGATTCTTTAATAGACTAAATTCAGCAAAATGGTGATTCAAGTAAAAGATTAAGAGGTTCAAAATAATCGGAACAATCTATTTATTTTAATTTCAATTAGAATTGTAAAATTATTATTTTGAAGAAATCAAAAGATCGTATTTTGACTTCAAAACAGAAATAACCATTTCTATACAAATATCTTCATGTAACCGACCAGAATTGAGAACCAAGTCAACGGTAGGAGCGATCGATTTTTGCTGATGAAATTGAGAAAAAAGCAGATCTTGCTGAAGCTCTTCCGAATGCTCAATCCATTTTTCTGCAGAAGACTGGGATAATCTAAATTCCTGAGTTAGATAACGGATTCGTTCTTCGATCGGTGCAATAATTTGGACATGAACGGTTGTCTCTGCAGGAAGATAGGAACCAGCAGAAGAGTTTAGGATAATCAGATTACCAAGTCCAGCCAAATGAAAAACAACTTCAGTTAATATAAAAGCTTTAGGATTGTTCTTATCGATTCTAAAATGATTATTGGCGATCCAAGTTTGTGCCCATTTTTGAGCAGGCCCTGATAAATTCTCGGGTAATAATTTATGTTCAACTTCATTCGCACAGAGGTACTCTAAGTGATCTGTGTTGATTACCTCCCATCCTAATTTTTTCCCGATTCCTCGCGCAATCGTTTCAGCTCGACAACCAACCTCCGCGTGTAAAACAATAGTCATTCCTTGTGGTGCAAAAGGCAGATGCGATATCTCTCGATTTCCTTGATTTCCATGGAGAGGTCGTTCGTCAATGGGAACCTGAACAGGTAAGTGAATATGTTGACTCTCATTGGAAATAGTTGTAGAAATTTTTGTATCAGGAGATAAATTTGTGTTCATATTGTAAAGGCTCGGATTAATTCTTTGTTCGTGTGCATCAGATTCCTAATTGTTAAGAAGACAAATCATCAGCTATCTTCGTTAACTTTATATCTTAAACGATTTAAATTCGTATAAGTTGGATGTCATTCATAAAAAAGTAACTCAGTTATTGAAAAGAAAAATCTTTAAAAGATAACTAAGCAATCGAAGCAATATTTTGTGGAGGGAGTTTAAGTAAATTATTTTTCATGTTCCAACTTATATCTAATAATTTTTCTCTATAATATAATTTACACTATCTTTGGAGTCCAAATATCGAATTCTCAAATTTTTTTCTTATTTTCTAGATATTTCTCCACATGGACTAGATCGCAATTCAATCGATGTTTTCTCAAATTGTTTTAACTCCCCAGATACTAGTTTGGAAATATGATCTATTGTTTTGAACTCTTACCAATGATCAACAGAAAATGCTCCGTATTTTCATGGAAAATCGGAGAGGATTACCTAACCAATCTGCTAGGAAAGTAAAAGTAAGCATCCCATGCTCCATGCCGATATCGCTATACATCGAAAACAAACTTTTAGCTTTTCTCGCAAATCTTAACAAGCTATACGAAATCTATCTCAGATGAAGTGTGAATTTCTTTGAATAATCAAGGTTTTATCCGCTTTCTGAAACGGGATTTTTTTGGCTAATTTAGCAACCCTTCTCCTTAATGCTGTCACGAATACTCAAATAAATTTCTTATCCTGCTCTCGATTCATAACCCGTTTCTTGTTTTATGGCAATAAACGTCTCTTAGGGTACCTCTATCCACCACCTCGCTACCTAATCAAATAGAACTGTGAAGAACCACTATTATCTCTAATTTTTCGTCTGGTGATAAACAATCTCCCCGAACTGAATCAAAGGTTGTTCACCCCAATTTGGATTAATCAAAATAATCTCAAGTCAAGAAAGATCAAGGGGCCTAAAATTTATCTTTCTCGAAAAGTAAAGATAATTCTAGAGTAATCAATTCAAAGCTTCATTAAACGATGATTCAAATAAAAATGAATTTTCATCGATGAAAATTCCTATTAATTCTCGAAATGCTTTTTAAGTCTAAATTTGGTATCAAGATAGGATGTTCTTCAAAAGATTAT
>JAKBAI010000148.1:0-8685 GCA_021809185.1 Planctomycetota bacterium | reverse complement strand
ACTGATAATTATTTAACTTTTTTTATAATTATGATTACGATCCGTTCAAAGTAGGGTAAAGTATTATTAATTGATCAATTATCAGCAATTTTATAAGAGTTGAATTATGCGTTTTATGCTGATTCCGTTAAATGAACATCTTTCTAGAATCATGATCACAAATGAAATTTCTCTTGTTGGTCGTAAAGAGGATTGTGATATTCAGATTGATGATAAATCGGTTTCAAAAATGCACTGTATTCTTGTTAAAAGCCATGATGTGTTGTTACTGCGAGATTTAGGAAGCACCAATGGCACGCGGATCAATGGGATTCGAGTTCGACGTGCAACGCTCTTACCTAACGATTTGATTCAGTTTGCAAATGCCCGATTTAAATTTCAGATTCTAAGCGAAGATCACGTAGGAAATCCAGACAAAAACAAAGCAAAACTTGAGGTTACCTTGGCAAATGATGCCGATCTTCACTCGATGGGAATTAAACAAAAGCTAGTGAAACCGATCAAAAATCAAGGGGAATCCAAAGAAATTGTCAGCATTGATAAAGAGAAAGAAGAAATCGATGCGACTGGAGATTTGAGTGAATTTTCTGTACAAATGAATTCGTTACCCGATGTATATCGAGAATAGTCACAACTCTATTTTTTGAAATCGACTATTCCCTAAAATCACTCTTTGATACTCACTCTTTGATATTCCCAGAAATAATTTGTTTTCTACTGATTCCTTTGAATAATCCACTCGGTCAAGTCATATAACGATTGGTAAGCACTCGAATTTCGAACAACGGCCTCTAAGGCATTTTGTGCTTCCCGAATATATTCCAAAGCACGAATCTTCGTATCTTCTAGCACACTCGTTCGATGAAAATGATAAAGTAACTCTTTCCTACTTACTGATTCCGTAGAAAATCGTTGAATCCATTCCTCGCGTTGAAATGCGGGTATTCTTTGCAGGAATAGGATTATTGGAAGTGTGAAATTTAATTGATCAAGATCAGTTCCAAGGGTTTTTCCTACCGTTTTTTCCGATCCGATAAAGTCCAATAGATCGTCCGCAATCTGAAATGCGATGCCAATGGATCGACCAAAAACACTCATTGCAGCGATTGTTTGTGGATTTGCTTTAGAGAGACAGGCACTTAATCGGCAGGCACATTCTGTTAATGCCGCGGTTTTGCCATCCAAGATCTTGAAGTAATCTTCTTCCGTGAGTTGAAAATTACCTCGCTGCAGAAGTTGATACGTTTCACCTAGACAGACCCGATTTGTTGCTTCTCCGATCCATTCACAAATACGAACATCACCAATTTTGCTCGATAGATGAAACGCTAACGTGAAAAGAAAATCCCCCAATAAAATGCTAATCTTATTTCCATATCGTTTATTGATCGAAGGATGATGTCTTCTCAATGTCGCTTCGTCTAGAACATCGTCATGAACTAGAGTTGCAGTATGGATCAGCTCGATGACAGCACTTAACTGATGATGAAATGGGAAAATACCCCCCGTTGCTTGTGCAGTTAACAACACCAGTAAGGGACGCAATCTTTTCCCACGATAATGTTCTAAATTCGATAGCACAGGACCGATCATCGATCGGTGGCTTTGCATAGTCGAATCAATAAGATCTTCTACTATCTGCAGATCTAGTTCAATATCGGGAAAGCGTATCGGGTTTGAGAACGATGTAGCCGTTTTAGTGACCCCACAAGATTCATTTTCGATTAATATGCTCATTCAAACCTCAAGAATATCGTTTTGATAACACGATCATAATCGTCAAAACACTTATACGAATAAAATTTAATCTTCGAAACACAGAGATTTCAATCGAATTATTGGATCGTGGATAATATCAATTCCATAAATTACCTGGAGTCACAACAACATCCTCAATAGCAACATTCTCAGTAGGAATATTCACCATTAGCAAAATCACCGTAGAAATATTAGCTTTTTGTATTGACGAACATTCCAGAAACCCCGCCAGATTTTTGTTCTAATTTTGTAGGACCAATGGTCATGCCCCGATCGATCGATTTACACATATCATAAATAGTCAATGCAGCTACTGAAACCGAGGTTAAAGCCTCCATCTCAACTCCCGTAACGCCTATCGTTTTAACCTCAGCTGTAATTTTTAATTCCTGTTCAGTTATAAACTCGAAATCTATAGTTACTCCATGGATCGGAATCGAATGACATAAAGGGATGATTTCCGCTGTTTTTTTTACTGCCATAATCCCTGCAATTCTTGCAACCGTTAAAACATTCCCCTTTTTTATCTGGTTCTCTTCAATCGCTTTTTTCGTGCTTAACTGCATCTGCACTTTAGTGCTAGCAACAGCAGCTCGGAGCGAATCTGATTTTGAAGAGACATCGACCATATGAACTTGGTCATTTTTATCTAAATGGTTCATGAGGAATTCTCCAGATTTTGATCTCCCTAATCTTTTTTCTCAGTAAAAAATATCCCCATAACCATTTTCAGCAATATCTCTTTCTCGAAATAACTTTTTTATGTTCTTGGCAAGAACTCAATATTTTTATTGAAGAACATTCTCGGATTAAAAATCACACCAGTTATTTCGCTCACCTTGAACTCTCTTTATGGTCATAACAATCTGATAACCGCTTAACTTGATCAAGTATAACTCTATCTTCTTGAAAGAACACTCTTTATATTTTTTAACCTCGAAATAGAACTTCAACTCAATCTTTGATTTAGTGAATAAGGCATTTTTCGAGAAAATTTGAAATCTCTGGAAAGAAATTCCAAAATCTGATTCAGGTATTAGATCTGTTGCAACGAAGAAAGTCAGAGTTTGACAAGAAAATCCAGCCCTAGGATATCAGGTTATTTTTTCCCTTTTGGAGCTGGGAAAAACTCGATCGAAGTTGGTTCAGGATCCGAAGGATTTTTTGGTTGGATAGGTGGTATAGTTCCTGAAAAAGGAACAGCAGGGGGATATGCAAGTACCGTCACATCTTTTTCTGCTTCAAAGAACTGACCATTCGCGAGAGTGTATTGAGCGACGATTCGGAGATTTGGTTGAGAAGGTAATTTTTTGTAAGGAATTTTTACAAAAAATCCACTCGTAAAGAGACCACTCTGCCAGCTTTTTCTCAATTGAGTCTCGTCGATATCCCAAGTAGATAACAGGATTTTCGAACCGTTAGGATATATTTCAAAAGCTTGGATGAGCACTCTGCCCGGTAACTTGATAGCAGAACCATCTTCATCTTCAGGAACGAGGACAACAACCAATCCAGGAATTGAATTATTCCGTTGATAATCGTTCACCCCGGTGCCTTTTCCCAGAATCACCTGTTTTATCAATGGAGAATTAGATCTGTTGTTCTTCGAACCCGGAGGTAAAGAATTGGTAGGTGGTTGAGGATTTATGGGGGGATTAGAAATGATTGAAGGATTATTCGAATTCGAATTACCAGGTTTTGGATTATAAATTAGTGGGGTTGGAATTGTTGTTCTATTCGTTCCCGATTCTTTTATCTCTGTTAATGGGCCATAAACAGTTCCTGAAGGTGCCGTAATTTTTTGGTTCAGATTATACGTTTGTTCGTATAAATAGTTTCTTCCTTTTAAAACATCGTTTTCTTGTCGAAGTTCTTCAATCTCTCGGTTTCTTGTTCTCAGTTCGGCTTCAATTAAATCGCTATGATTTCGGCAACTTGCAGTAAAACAGATAGGGAAAAATAGGATCAGGATTACAGTAAACTTTGTCAGAGGAATCATAGAAGTTTTCTGCAATCCTTTCTGGGAATCCAATCTGAGCTGACAATGTAGCAAATCGAGTTTAGACCTGAATCATTCAGATTCAACTAGATTTTCGAGATCACTCTAAATTTTCGAGATCACTCTAAATTTTCGAGATCACTCTAAATTTTCGAGATCACTCTAGATTTTCGAGATCACTCTAGATTTTCGAGATCACTCTAGATTTTCGAGATCACATTGTCTACCAGTCCATATTCCATGGCTTCATGGGCGGACATAAACTTATCCCGGTCCGTATCCTTTTCAATCTGCTCTAAAGATTTACCAGTATGTTTGAATAGAATTTCATTCAAGTTTCGTTTAGTTCTTAGGAATTCTTTTGCATGAATTAAGATTTCCGTTGTCGTCCCCTCAGTACCAGCTAAGGGTTGATGGATCATCACTCGAGCGTTAGGCAAACAATTGCGTTTTCCTTTTGATCCTGCTGCTAGCAAAACTGCTCCCATCGAAGCGGCCTGGCCTATACAATAAGTTGCGACATCACAACTGATATATTGCATGGTATCATAAATTCCCATCCCAGCAGTTACGGATCCACCCGGGCTATTTATATACAAATGAATATCTGCTTTAGGGTCTTCTGACTGCAATACCAATAACTGGGCAACAATTAAATTAGCACTATGGTCATCCACCTGCCCTTGAAGGAAGATAATCCGGTCTTTCAGCAGTCGACTATAAATATCAAATACACGCTCTTCACGGCCACTTGATTCAACAACATAAGGGATAAACGGCATCAGATTCTCCTTGTAGAGAAACCGGAGCATCTTTTCCATCGGCTTTCGGTTTCTTCAAAAATTAATCGTAAGAGCAAACGATCTCAATTAATCTTCAACGAATTGAACGATTCATTGGTTGTATGGATTATAATGAATTCAATTCAAGTTCAGATCATTAAAAAAATTTTCCCCGACGATTCGAAAAACAATACTTTTATAATTCTGTGGTCAAAATTTTATTATACCAAGAAACGATTTAAACTATCTGGAACAATTATGATCTTGTTATGGGAACAAACTAAGATTAAGAGGATTCAGAATATCACCACAAATTTTTGTAGAGATTTTATTTCTCTTCGAAATTTATAGCATTCTAAAAAATTCTGTTCATTCCCAGCCTAAAGAAATTCAATTCAGCTCTATTTTTTCCCATCAGAAGGGATTTTTGAAAGTACCTCATCTACTAGTCCAAACTCTTTTGCTTCTTTAGCATGGAAGTAACGATCACGTTCTGTTTCTTTCTCGATTACTTCCAGAGGTTGTCCTGTATGTTTAGCAAGAATTTCATTTAATCGTGCTTTTTCTTTGGCAATTTCATTAACCTGAATTTCGATATCAGAAATCTGTCCCCCAACTTGTCCCCATGGTTGATGAACCATGATTTTTGAGTTGGGTAAAGCAAAACGTCGCCCCTTAGTTCCTGCTGCAAGGATGATAGCAGCACCACTCGCTGCAATTCCCATACAATAAGTAGAAATGGGGCATTCCAGAAATTGCATCGTGTCATAAATCGCTAAAGTTGCAGAAACAGAGCCGCCTGGACAATTGATATACATATGAACTTCTTGGGTACGGTTTTCATGTTGTAGAAACAAAAGTTTCTGAATGATCATGTTAGCCATATAATCAGAAATCGATGGATCGCCGATATTATCTGCAGAACCCAAAAAGACGATACGGCTTTCCAAAATCAAGTCGGAAAGGCTCATTTGCCGTTGACGCGCATAATCTCGATAGCGTTGAATTTTTGGATCAAACAATGGGCCGAATTGTGGAGGAATTGGATGAGTCATTCCACTCGGTGGTAGTCCCATATCATTTGCAGCAACCATATTAATGTTAGGGTTGACAGGCATCTGAACAAATCCCAACGGATAATATCCATAGATAGGTACCCCATTTAATCCTGATGGATTAAATGTTCCCATTTCCGGAATATTTTGATTGGAATTTGATGGGTTTGTAAAAGTAGGGCCCATGGATTGATCGTTGTTCATATTGTTAAAGTCCTTATTAATACTTTGATTCAACTCTTATAATGAAGGTTCATCAAGAAGGATCATCATGATGGAGAATCATCATGATGAAGAATCAAATTTAGTATTCGTGATTCTTCAAAAATTTATTATTCGCTTCCGATAATGACTATAATCTTCCCCAAAGTTTTATCTCTATTGTATCTGGAGAGGGAAGGGGATTTCTATTTCGAAATAAAAAAATGGTCCATTATTTATAAATTTAAATAGTCATTCTGAATTCAGAATGACTATTGTGCACAATGTAGAACTAGAGAGAGTATTTGTATTCTCTCAATAGTCAACAATCAATGGTCCAACGAATCAGTTTAATCATTCGATTCGTGGTGGATCAAGAACTTAAACACCGAGAGCATCGATCGTTAAATTCTTGTCGATCGAGATTTCCTGAATTTGGCCTTCTTTGGTTAAGAAATCGATGACTAAGCGATCGAGAAGGATACTCCCCAAAGCATCTAACCGGCCTTCTTGCTCCATTTGATTGCGGATTTTACGGGGACTTTCATTACTTCGCTTAGCAATTATTTCAATCTCCGCATCAAGATCTCGTTCGGTCGGTTCAATCTTCTCTATCTGAGCAATTCTCTGAAAAACAAATTGTTCTCGTAACTCTCTCTCGATCCATGCTGTTCCCATTTTGCTATAATTCATGATCATTTGTTCGATCGAATCGTAATCATATCCCAGCTCGCGCATCTGGAGAATTTTTCGATTCAACATCTGTTTTGCCTGGTCTTCCATCAGTTCAGATGTAATATCGATTTCCAAATTTTCTGATAAGAGTTTTGTAATTTGGTCACGGTAGAAACTGACTTGTTTTAATTCGATTCGACCTTTCAACATTTTGTCGACATATTCTTCAAAAAGATCAACCGTATCTATATTGTAATGATCCAGAATTAGTTTGTTTAATTCAGGAAAATCTACCTCTTCAATTCCTTTGACTTTGAAATTCAAAGTCTGTTTTTTGTCCATTGCTAACTGAAGTGTATCCATATCCAAAGGAATCAAATCGAGAGCACGACTTTCGCCAATCTTGGCATCGACCACCTTGTTGGCAAAATCGACTACTACCATATTCGCAATGGCGAGCTGATCTTCCACCAACGTCGTAATTGGGAGAATCGAAGTTTGACCATTCTCTTCAATCTGAATTTCGAACTCGACTTGATTTAGTTTTTCTACTTTGGCATCTGGTCCGGCCTTAGGTTTTGATTTAGCAAACTTTAAAAGTAACCGCCGTTTTTCTAATTCATGATCCTTCGGAGTTGGTTCGTACACTAATCGTTTTAATTGTAGCCCCTTATAAGAAGGCAATTCAAATTCTGGCGATACCATTACTTCAAAATCATACTCGAATGGACCTGATGCCGGTAGTTTCAGCTTGTCGACATCTAAATCGGGGCTTTTCAAAAGCTGAAGATTATTATCTTCCACAATCTGATGAAGACTTCCTGTTAATAAGATCTGCATTACTTCAGGTGCGAGCTGCGGTCTCAATCTTTTTTCGATTAATTTCTTCGGCGCTTTTCCTGGACGAAATCCATCTAGAGAAATGGGTGAATCTTGGCGTAATTCCTTAAATTTTTCTTGAAACATCTCTTCAATTACGTTCTCAGGAATTGAAACGATCACATGCTTTTTGCAAGCATCTATATTACTTATTTCTACCGTTTGTTCAATTCTCTGTTTCGGCATCTGCACATCATCTTTATATTCTTCTTTTTCTGCTACAGCCATGACTTTTATTCTCCATTACTTATCATTTCTAAATATCTAATTCAGTCTCTGAACATCTAAAATTCCGCAAGTTACTGTCTCAAATTCAGCCTCTGAATCGCAAATTCCTACATGCAACATTTTTTATTAATTCCTTTATTTTTTTCAAATACTTCTTTGAACTCTTGAAAATTTTATTTGATTTCTGAACCAGAGAATACAGCAAAATAAAAGCATTGATAATCAAATTGTCAGCTAAAAGTTAACTTAAGGCAAAAAGAGATTCCATAACCTAAGATAATCAAAAATTGAAAATTACTATTTCATTGGAATGAATAGAACGGAAAATAATAAATATCCAATTTAGTCGAAGGAAAATCAATTCGTGGATCATCTCTAAATATTAAAGAAAAGATTAAGATATTCAACCAAGGAATCGGATTAGGAAACACGAAAAAGAAACTTAAAATGTATTTCTTAAGAGGGGTCGTTTCGAACAAATAAAGCTTTTTAAGATTCGTCCAGGTTAGATATTATACTAAATCGATACGAAGCAAAAATGCTTTGATTCCGATTATTTCAATCCAACATTTTTAGAGTGATCTATAACCAATTAGAATGCACATTGATTAAAGACAATATAATCGATAGCTTGTTTAAACAAAAGATGATCGTGATAATAAATCGCTTTCGCTGAACCTGCTCATGACGTACTCCGGAATCATCTTTGATAAGTAATCCTAGATTATATCAGTTAGTAAACGAGAAATATAATTAATAGCAAAGCTCAAAAATCAGTAACTAAAACTTTCCCAATAGCCAGTGGATCAATAAAGAGGTCGAGGGTGTAGTAAACCCCTAAACAAACTAATAAAATCAAAAATTGTCTATGTAGAAATTATTAACCAAGAGTTTTTAGCAAGTAACTTAAAAAGTAGCTAAGAAAGTAATCTTAAAGTATCAATCCTAACGTCTCTTTTTGAAAAATATGTAATTGGTGATCGGCTTAATTATTGTAGAGCGGGCGATGGGATTTGAACCCACGACATTCACGTTGGCAACGTGACGCTCTACCACTGAGCTACGCCCGCATTTATAAACGAACTTTGAAATCACAGAGTGATAATAC